>NZ_LXJL01000111.1:0-5177 GCF_001641215.1 Gardnerella sp. 30-4
TATTGAGATTACTTAAAATTACTTATTGATAGCAAGTAACAAAACGTCGTCAACATGCCCCTTATGGCGTGTAGACGACGTTTTTGTTTTTGCCTTGTGTTTCGTCTGTTGTTTCCGCTTTTTGTTTCCGCGTTTTGTTTACCAAATGGGTCGAAAAGGGAACAAACGCGGGAGTGTTGAAGTTAAATTACGCAAAAGTGCGATGCAACCAATCGCAAGCAAGCTTAACCCACTGCTGAACTTCTGGCTGAATAAATTCAGTAAGCACATTTCCGTTTTCATCGCGTTTTGCTGTTTCTTTAACTGCCAAAGCTAAGCCGTGCGGTCCTTTAGGGAACAGGTGAGCTTCAACACTTACTCCAGCTTCAACGCAAGCGTTCACAAACATTATTGAATTTTCTACTGGAACTGTTTGATCAGTAACAGTTTGCCATACAAATACAGGTGGAGTTTTGCGATCCACGTGATTTTCCAGCGAAAGTTTATTGACGAGTTCAGTTCGCTTTTCGTCGCTAACTTCTCCAAATAGACGATCGAAAGTTGGCTTATGCGCATATTTTCCAGCAGAAATAACAGGATATGCGAGCATAAGTGCATTTGGACGCACGTCATCAGCAGCATACCCGTTTGCTTCCTCAACTTCGTCGCTAACACTAGTTGCAAGGTTTGCAGCCACATGCCCTCCAGCGGAGAATCCAATAATTGCAACTTTTTGCGCATCTACGTGCCATTCTTTTGCGTTTTTGCGGATTAAGCTCATCGCTTCTGCGGCTTCTAAAAGCTGAGTTGGGTATGTGCTTGGAGTAAGCGAGTATCGCAACACAAAAGTGTGGAATCCTTCTGCAGCAAACTTCATGGCAACAGGCTCTGCTTCACGATTCGAGACGCGCAAGAAACCTCCGCCTGGCAAGATTAAAATTGCAGGACGGTTTTGCAAACCTTCGCTATCTAAATTATCGTCTAAAACATATCCAATAAGCTGCGCATTGCTTCCATCTATACTTTTTATTTTCTGATTTATAATCTTCATAGTGTCTCTTTTCGTTTCGTTTATATTGCAATTACACTAAGCATAATTCTAATCAAATACCTCGCTTTGTAAGTGCGTTCTTTTATAAATTCGTGTAGAGTTTTAAGAAGTTTTATAAGGAGATTCAAGATGTGTGACGAAGAAGATAATTTAGGTAAGGTTGTTTTAGCTGCTACGCCTATTGGGAATATGGCAGACGCTTCTGCACGATTAATTAATCTTCTTGAAACTGCTGATATTGTTGCTGCTGAAGACACGCGTAGGCTTTATGATTTAGCGAATCGCCTTGGCGTACATGTTTCTGGTAGCGTAATCGCATATCACGATCATAATGAGCGCAACAAGGCAGATGGCTTGCTAGACAAAGTTGAGCAGGGCAGCACTGTTCTTGTTGTTTCAGACGCAGGTATGCCTACCATTAACGACCCGGGTCTTGCTGTTGTTCGACGTGCAATAGAGCGCGATTTGCCTGTTACTTGCGCGCCTGGTCCTAGTGCAGTTTTAGATGCGCTTGCTCTTTCTGGATTGCCAACTGATCGCTTCTGTTATGAAGGCTTTTTGCCTCGTAAATCTGGTGAGCGTCAACAGCATTTGCGCTCGCTTAAAGCCGAGCGACGAACAATAGTATTTTATGAGGCTCCACATCGTATTGCAGAAGCAATGGAAGACATATTGGCAGTACTTGGCTCTAATCGTCCAATGGCGTTATGCCGTGAACTTACAAAAGATTTTGAGGAAATTCGTCGTGGAACTGTGCAAAGTATTCACGATGGTGTTTTAGCGGATCCTCCTCGAGGCGAAATAGTTTTAGTTATCGGTGGTGCAAGTGACGAAGAAGTACAGTCTGAAAGCACAGATTTAAGCATTGATGCTCTTGCAAAGCTTTCGCTTGAATGTGCAGATTCCGAAGGCTTGCGCATAAAAGAAGCCATTACGAAAGTAGTAAAAGAGCATCCGTTTGCTGACGGATCTTTTGCTAATCGTAAGCAAGTTTACGCGTCTTGTCTTGAGCATAAACCTGATCAAAAATAAGATTTCTGCTTTTGCTACTATTTTTTTTTTGCTTTCTATTCATTGCTGTCATACGCAGAAAATAGCACTTCAAAACTGTAACGAACGTCAGGACCGCCTTGTTGAGAAATATATTCTAAGATTTGTGCGTCTGCCGAAGGGTTTGCAATAATCCATTTGCGAAGTTCTGGTATTTTTTGCGCGATATACCATAGCACTTCCGTTTTTGTTGCAGGGTCGATAGCAACATATGGCGTGAGTATTATAGGTGGTTTTGGAGGGCTGCTTGTTTTAGTTGCATAAGAGTTCTTTATTTCCATGGTTTGTTTGCTTCTTTCGCAATGTTTCGTATCCAATTTCTTGCATGTATTGAGCCTGGGAAATATGGGTTTCCGTCAATAGTACGTTTGCATTTTCGCAAGTCAATGCTGTATTTAGATATCAATAAGTGAGCAATATCTTTTCTATAAGGTTCGTACTCTTCGTTTTCGCTTGGAGTGTACGCTAAATCGCAAATTGTTCGTTCTGGCGTTGTTATTCTAATTTTTCCAAGTATTACGTATTCTTCATTGTTTAAGTGTCTTCGAAATGCTCGGATTGCATGGCCGTGCGGCTTTTTTCTTCTATGCCCATAATCAATAACATCTATATTTTCAGGAAAATTGCCTCCTATCCAAACCCATGCTGCAGTAAATAAGCAGGCTATGCTTTCTGTAGGTATAAGATTGCTCACAATATTACTTCTTCCTTGAGTGGAAATAGCTGCTTTATTTGAATATCCTGCATTTAAATCAAGCCTATTGAATACGCCAATTTGAGAAAGTTTTTTCATGCACATTGGGCCTGGTAAATGGTTGTCGTCAAGTAATTCCGGGAATTGTGTTTGTGTTTCTTCGCAAATATCCAATAAATCGCGTATGTTTTGTTGTTTTTTCAATTTTCCTCAATCCTTTCTTTTTGCATATTTATTTTTTAGCGCGACTATTTACAATGTGTATCGCACATATTGTTGTTTTTCTAACGCATATTTTGTAATTCATGCTTTGTAGTGAATAAGTTTCGTAATGCATAAGTTGAGATTATGTTTATATTTGCTTCAATTCCAGGCTGGTTTTATAACTTGTGGATATGTGGATGAACTCGTGTGAGGCTTGTTATTCAGCGTGTTTTCTCGTATATTTTGGGATTCTTTTTGCAATGTTCTTATGTACTGTCCGCGTTGAACAAGATAATAATTGTCTATGAGTCATATTTTGGTGAATGTTGCTTGGCCGTATGCTAACGGCCCTCGTCATATTGGTCACGTTGCAGGTTTCGGGGTTCCGTCGGACGTGTATGCGCGTTACGAGCGCATGAAAGGTAATGACGTATTAATGGTGTCTGGCACGGATGAGCACGGCACACCTATTTTGGTTGAAGCAGATAAGGAAGGCGTTTCTGCACAAGAGCTTGCTAATCGTTATAATCGTGTGATTACTAAGGATTTGTGCGATTTAGGTTTGAGCTACGATTTGTTCACGCGTACTACTACTGCAAATCACGAGCATGTTGTGCAAGAAATGTTCCGTCAGTGCTTAAAGAACGGCTATATTTACAAGGGCACTCAGAAGGTTGCTATTTCTCCTTCCACTGGTCGTACTTTGCCAGATCGTTATATTGAAGGCACATGCCCATTGTGTGGCGCAGATGGTGCTCGTGGCGATCAATGTGATGCTTGTGGAAACGAGCTTGATCCGGATGAGCTTATTAATCCAGTTTCTAAAATTAATGGTGAAACTCCGCGCTTTGAAGAAACTGAACATTATTTCCTAGACCTGCCTGCTTTGGCTGAGGCGAATGTTAATTGGCTTCATTCTCGCGAAGGTTGGCGCACGAATGTTATTAATTTCTCGCTTGGATTATTTAATGAAGTAAAGCCGCGAGCTATTACGCGCGATATTGATTGGGGTATTCCTGTTCCTGTTGAAGGATGGATTGATAATCCGAATAAGCGTCTGTATGTGTGGTTTGACGCTGTTATTGGATACTTGTCTGCATCTATTGAATGGGCTCGTCGACAAGGCAAGCCAGACGCTTGGCGTGATTGGTGGTGTGATCCTAAGTCTCCTGGATACTACTTCATGGGCAAAGATAACATTACTTTCCATTCTCAGATTTGGCCTTCGGAAATGCTTGCCTACAACGGTGCTGGTTCTAAAGGTGGTGAGGCTGGCGTTTATGGTCCATTGAACATGCCTGAACAGGTTGTTGCTTCTGAGTTCATGACTATGGAAGGCAAGAAGTTCAGCTCTTCGCGCGGAATCGTGATTTATGTGAAGGATATTTTGGCGCGTTACCCTGTAGATGCTGTGCGTTACTACATTTCTATTGCTGGTCCAGAAAATTCTGATGCTGATTTTACTTGGGCTGAGTTTGCTCGCCATAATAACGAAGAGCTTGCTGCAAGCTGGGGTAATCTTGTCAATCGTGTGGCAAATCTTATTAATAAGAACTTTGGTGTAATCCCTCCTCTTGACGAAGATTCTATGACTGCAATGGATCGCGCTCTTCTCGATCAAACTTCTGATGCTTTTGCTTTGGTCGGTAGTTTGATTGAGCGTCATCGTCAGAAGAATGCTCTTACTGAAGCAATGCGAGTAGTTGCGGATATTAATAAATATATTTCTGCAACTGAGCCTTGGAAAATTAAAGATGATGAGGCTCGCCTTGGTACTGTGTTGCATGTTGCAGCTCAGGCTGTTTCGGATGCTAATCATCTGCTTGCGCCATTCTTGCCTCATGCAGCTCAAAAAGTTTGGGAAGCACTTGGTGGCACTGGCGTATTCTCGCCTTTGCCTCATATTGAAGAAGTTGAAGATTTGGATAATCCAGACTTCAAGTATCCGATTATTACGGGCGATTATCGCTTGGGGGAAACTGTTCATCCTTGGGAGAGTGAGGAGTTGGTAGCAGGTACGCCTGTGCCTAAGCCAAGTCCTATTTTTGCCAAGATTCCAAAAGAAGCAGTTGAGGAGGAGCTTGAGCGTTTCGCATCTGCCTTGTCCGAGCGTCAGCGTGTCGAGGCAGAAAGACTTGCTGCAGCAAAAAAATCTTTGGAAAATAGTGAGAAATAGGTTGAAATTTTCAATAAATAAAT
>NZ_LXJL01000112.1:0-5092 GCF_001641215.1 Gardnerella sp. 30-4
ATGTATAAATTTATTTAGAATTACGACTTGTGTTTTGGTGGATACATACCCCCTGCGTAAACTGGTAAGTATGGATTCGATAACCGCTCATAATCTTACATTTGAAGACGAAGTTTTACAGGTGCTGTCATCTGCGAAAGATGCGCATCCTCATGATGTGGATTCGTCCATTATGGCAATGATGTGTGTGGAGCGAGATACTCGTTTTTATGTTGATACGTTACATGCAGTACTAAGTCAATCAATTCTTCCTGGAACTTTGGTAATAGTCGATTGTGCTAGTCGAGTAAAACAGACTATGCAAACGAATTTACAAATAAAAATTAATTCATCTATGCTTGCGGGAGCAATTAATACTAGAAAATCATTATTGCAGAATGCTAATAATATCGATTCCAATAATACAATTGATAGCGATTCAAAATATAGACCAAATACTAATCGCGTAAATAATGCTCGCGTAAACAATAGTGAAAATAAATCTGTACGCATAATTATTATTCCCATTTCTTATGCTCATTCTTTTGGAGATGCAATAGAAAAATCTTTGCGCAAGATTTTGCCTTGTGCAGGAGTTTCTGCATTATGGCTTTTGCACGATGATTCTCGTCCTGCAGACTTCCATTGCTTAGAATATTTGCGTGAAACTTGGCGCAATACTCCGACTGCATCAGTATTGGGAGCTAAACAAGTTGATTGGCAAGGAAATATCTTGCACAACGTTGGAATGTATGCTTGGCGTCACGGTGTTCATACTCTTACTGTTGACGGCGAGCCAGATCAAGAACAGTATGATGGGCGTGGAGATGTGTATGCAGTATCGCTAGCAGGTGCTTTAGTCACATTAACTGCATGGCAGACTTTACGCGGTACGCAACCATGGATGACAACTTTTGGCGAATCAAGAGATTTTTGTCGTAGAGTATGTCTATCTGGAGGTCGTGTTGTTGTAGTTCCTTCAGCTCGTATCGCACACAGGCGTGCAAGGTTAGAAGGTATCCGTACTCGTAACGGTGATGCTAGAAATCATAATAATTCAGGATCTAAATATGGTGTAGCAGCTTCTCTCGTAGCTAAGCAGCGTTACAAATACACTGATATTAGTATTTTTTTGTGGCCTCTTATATGGATTCTTAGTTTGCCTGCTTGTTTCGTTGGCGCTTTGCATTCGCTGTTTGCTAAACATCCTTATATAGCGTGGATCCGTCTGCTTTTGCCATGGCTTGCTATTATGCAATTACCTAGAGCAGTTTTTGCTCGCAGAAGGATTGCAAGGAATACTCGTGTTCCATTAAAGCGACTTGTTCCTCTTATCGCAGATCGTCATCAAGTTGCACGTTGGCGTGATCGTAGTTCTGCTTTCCAAGCTCAACAGCATTTCGTGCTGTTAAGTCCTCTAGCGAAGCGGCATTTGCATATTCGAGTGTTGCGTAGGTGGAGTGCTGTTATTCTTGCGTCTCTTCTTCTTTTTGCAGTCATATTGAATTTATATGGCTCTCCATGGCGTGAAATTTTAAGTGGCGCTTCTTGGAATGCGCAGCAATGGTTACCAACGGGTGCAGATTTCAATCAACTATGGAATTCTGCTATTGGTGCATGGGTTCCTGATGATGGTTTTGGACCTGCAATTCCTCCAGCACCATGGCTAAGTATTTGGGCAATCGCATCAACTGTGGTTGGTGCTAACCCGTTATTGGCTATCACATTAATGTTCTTCTTAGCTGCTCCAGCTATGTGTTTAAGTTTTTGGGCTCTTGCTGGCGTATTTACGCGCTCGGATACTGTACGTGTATGCGCTGGTATTTGCTGGACTATGATTGCTATTGCTTTTGGTTTGTTTGCACGCGGTGATTTGCCAATGTTAATGACTATGGCATTTTTGCCTGCAGCATTTGCTTTTGCGTTCCATGCTGTTGGAATGTACGTAACAGAAGATCCTGTGCGTCCTGTTAAATCCACTCAATGTGCAGCATGCGCAGCATTATGCTTTATGGTTCCAGTAGCTGCAGAACCGCAGCTTGTTTTGCCTCTTATTGTTATTTTTATTGCATCGTTTATTATGGTGCGCTCTCATCGTATTATGTTTGCGCTTATGCCTATACCATCGATAATTGTTCTGCTTCCTACAATAGGAAGTGCTATTAGATATGGCGAATCTGGAATGTGGCGTCAATTGTTCTCTAGTATGGCTTTGCCATTGAGAAGTGTGCAAGGTGCTCCACGCGTAAGCGATTACGCTGATGTTTTGTTGCACGCTTTTAATATGGCTTCTCCTAATGTTGAAATTAATATGCCATTGATGAGCTTAAGAACAATAATAATGGTAATTTTTGCAATTCTAGCTGTTGTTATGGTTGTTACGTCATTAACTTTGCCTTTTGCTTTGCGAGTTTCTCGAATGATGTGGGTTGTGATTATTTCCGGAATGCTGTTATCTCTTATTGCTGCTCGTGTTGTAGTTGCATCCGATATTTCGGGACCTGTTGCTGCAAGCGTTTTGCCTGGAGTCGCATTATCTACTGTCGGCATTTTATCTTGTATGTGCATGGTTGCCGGTCAAGCTGTTCGACGCTTTGAGCCACTACGTACTTCGAAGGAATCTGAGTCCCAAATTTTTGATAACTATAAAACTCGTGCAAGTAGACGTGCTGCAATGCGTCGTTCTGCGGCACAATTGTTGCAGCACATAATTCGCGTAGCACGCGCTGTTCTTGCAAGTGGCATGTTGACTATGGCGGTTCTTTTGGGTCTTTTTGCTGTATTGAGCGGACCTGCTACATCTATTTGCGCAAATAACAATGAGCTCCCTATGGTTGTTTCTGATTATTTGCGAAAAGACGATACTCGGCGAATACTTGCTTTAAGAGCTCAAAGTAGCCATGATTTGTCAATCTCTATTATGCGAACATCTAAGGGAGATGCAATAGACGAATCTCCAGCACTTCGTGTTAGACAAGTAATGTTTGGTGATTCATCAAGCAATAAAGCAATATATCGCGCCTCAGCACAATTGTTATCTCATGCAGATAATGGCGCAATTTCAACGTTAAAGCAACTTGGAATTGGCGGTATTTATATTGTTAATAGTTCAGAAAATAAGCAGGTTTCCCATAAAACTTCTATGTCAATACAACAATTGTTACATCCTTCTGTGCAAACTGTAAGTAATGTTAACAAAGAAGCTACTGAACAATTAATTGCACACGTTAACGCTTCTGACGGTACACAATTAGTTGTTTCATCACCGCAAGGAACTTATTGCAGATTTGATGGTGTGCCTGATTCTAAGTCGTTGTCTTCTACATCTCCGTATTATCGATCTAGGCCTCTTGCGTGGAGAGTTCCTTGGATTATTGTTTCTTCTATGGTATTACTGCTGTACTGTATTGTTGCCGTGCCTCGATTTGGCAGACATGCAATGATAGAACGTTCAGATGACAGGCATGAGGAGGAATTAGATGAACTGGCATAAAAATCCTCATGAGGGCTCTAAGCATGGTGAAGTAAATGCAGATGTAGATATTAATCGCAAGAACAAAATAGTCAGTATTGTCTCACTTGCTATTTTTAGTGCAATAATACTTATTGCTTCTGCATGTGTTGTTGCATTATGCTTACCAATGCCTCACTTTGTAGATAATCCTAATACTCCATCTAGTGGCGTTATAAGTAGTGTTGGTTCTACTCGTTTGCAAACTATTTGTCCTATTCGATTGTCTCTTCCAGATTTGACTCAATATGGTGATAGCGAATATAACGAATCAGAAGGCGATTTACAATCTTCTGCTCGTTATGGTGCTTTTGGAGATGTGTATAGTTCTAGCTTGCGTAACATACGAGATAACAATGATCAATCTATTACGTTGAATTCAAAATCAACTGATGATGATACGTCAGCTTTTATTGCTAACAATAATGTAAATCATGACGCTCAAGTTCTAGAAGGACATTTGTCACGAGTTGGATCTGGCACTGGAATATCTGCTTCCATGGTTTCATGGGCTACTAAAGGTGACGTAAAAGGTTTATCTGCAACTACCTGTTCCATGCCGTCTATGAAACAGACATTCCTAGTTCCAGAATCTGCTGATGGAATTTCTATTCGTTTAGAAGCATTTAATGCTGCTTCAAAATCTACTGTTGTTCGTGTTAAAGCTTGGTCTGCAGAACATGGCAACAATCAGTTAAATCTTTCTACAGGAAGTGCTTTTACTGTTCCTGCTCGTTCTCACGCATATTTTGATCTTGCTGCTGCTTCTCCTAAGACTTCTGGATTATACGTGCAAGTTGAAAGCGAACAGACACCTATAGCATCATTTGTAAAAGTCGTTCATATGAGTGGCTTATCTGTAAAAGGTGTAGATATTGTTCATGAATTAAGCACTCAATCTAATACAAATATTCTTTCAGGTATTAGTGAAGGCGATCAATCTAAGTTATATGTATGGCCAAATAAAGATGGTAATGTAACACTTTCATGGATGAATGATACAGGTTCTAAAGAAGTAAAGAATTTGACGTTAAAAGCACACCATTTGCAAGTTGTCGATCTTGGAAAAGTTCCAGAGCATGTTAATGCTTTGAGCGTAAGTGGAGATGTTCCTACTCAAGTAATGATGTCTATTACTAAAGATGGCAAAGATAATCAATCAGATGTAGCTTTTATTACACCATCTAGCGTGCAAGGTAGTGGCGCAATTGTTTCACCTGTTTCTGCTAATGAAACAGCTCTATACCTTTCTTCTTCAAGCGATAAAGATACTTCTGTGCGTTTGCAAGGATTTGATTTAAATGGTGTATTAGCTGCTACAAAAAACGTAACGATTCCTGCGAATGCATCTTTAAGAATTCCTGTTTCAGACATTTCGCACGATGTAGTTATGTTTATTGCGAAATCGCATAGCAAAGTTTCTTTGTCTGCCCGTATTCATAAAGATGAAATCGATAAGGCTGGTATAGCAGGTATTTCTTGGCTTTCTGCGCAATCTTTGGAGCCGCAAGAAATGAAGGTATACGTTAAAACTGACAATCATATTGTGCAATAATACGAATAAAAATATTGCTATAAGCGACTATAAATTAATTAAAATAC
>NZ_LXJL01000113.1:0-445 GCF_001641215.1 Gardnerella sp. 30-4
ATCTAATAGATATATTAGTTAGCATTTAGTTATGCTGAGAACCTGGCACAGGAAGAGCAATCTTAGCATTCAACTTTGCCTCGGCTAATTCTTTATGTTTCTCTAGCAACTCATTTTCAATTTCTGAATCCGAGCTGATCGTGTCGTAAGCATTTACTTCATCCAATCTGATGTCATCATCTATGTTAGTGTTGCCAGGATTAGCATAAGTATCGAGATTGACACCGTCAAAAGTAAAATCATAAGATGGAAGCGGAGCACAATCCCCACCAGTTGTATAATCACACTTGTTCAATAATTCAACTGAAGCCTTTTTACCTGAATAAAGATTATCAAATGAGTCTAAATCACCCAAGTGATAAGAAGAAGGATTGACATAGGTATCAGAATCGACACCGTCAAGAATAGAAGCATAAGGCGGAAGCGGAGCACAATCCCCACCAGT
>NZ_LXJL01000113.1:1204-1407 GCF_001641215.1 Gardnerella sp. 30-4
TATAATCACACTTGTTCAATAATTCAACTGAAGCCTTTTTACCTGAATAAAGATTATCAAATGAGTCTAAATCACCCAAGTGATAAGAAGAAGGATTGACATAGGTATCAGAATCGACACCGTCAAGAATAGAAGCATAAGGCGGAAGCGGAGCACAATCCCCACCAGTCATATAATCACACTTGTTCAATAATTCAACTGAA
>NZ_LXJL01000113.1:2255-6806 GCF_001641215.1 Gardnerella sp. 30-4
TATCAGAATCGACACCGTCAAGAATAGAAGCATAAGGCGGAAGCGGAGCACAATCCCCACCAGTCATATAATCACACTTGTTCAATAATTCAACTGAAACCTTTTTACCTGAATAAAGATTATCAAATGAGTCTAAACTACTCAGGTAAGAACTAGAAGGATTGGTATAAACACTATGATCAACATCATCAAAAACACATGCATGAGCACTGGATGCAAATAATCCAGAAACAACTAGCCCACAAACCACGCTTACACTAAAAGCAAAAGTTTTAGCAACTTTCTTATTTAACATATCTTTCCCTTTCTTCTATATATGCATTTTTGCAAATATTATTCACCATTTATGCGAATGAGCGTTATCTGTTTTAAATATCGGATAACACTAAACATTAGGCTATATACGAACCGATCAAAAATCAAGCATTATGCATAATATTGGATTTGATATTCCTATTTTACTTACTTCACATGCTATTCTTATACATGCCATCCTAATTACGTTGCTACTACTGAGCAACTTATTTGCACACTCCGATATTTATTTCTTAATAGTTCTTAACAGAGATGCAATTACTCGTTGCATAAATTTATTCCGTCCATAAACTGCGGAGATAGGAATATTAGCGCAATTTACTTACTGTTATATTTTGTGCTACATGCTCTTCAAATCTGGTTCTAGTTTTTACCATTCCCATCAACAAGTAAACCAATAATTCGTTGCATTTCTTCAGGAGAAGAAAATACGATTTCAATGCGACCATGATTTTCTGTGCCCTTAATAGAAACTTTGGTAGCAAAATGCTCCTCAAGCTGCTTGCGCACAGGCGAAGAAGACCACTGATTATTGCGACGCACACGCGTACGTACTGCTCCATGAGATGTATCTTCATTCTTCAACGAAACAATCTCTTCAGTACTACGAACTGACAATCCTTCTGCAATAATGCGCTTAGCTAGACTTTCCATATCTTCTGGATTTTCCAAGCCAAGTAGTGCTCGTGCGTGACCTGCAGAAAGCACGCCTGAGGCGACATGTTTTTGCACGCTAGCAGGAAGATTGAGAAGTCTTAAAGTATTAGCAATTTGTGGACGTGATTTTGATACAGACTGAGAAAGCTGAATCTGTGTTAAACCAAAATCATCTATCATCTGAGAATATGCTGCCGCTTCTTCAAGAGGATTAAGAGCAACGCGATGAAGATTTTCAAGCAATGCATCTCTTAACATATTTTCATCAGCAGTTGTGCGCACAATCGCTGGAACTGTATCAAGTTCAGCTAGCTGAGAAGCACGCCATCTTCTTTCACCCATAATAAGTTCATAATGTGCAATTTGTTCATCATTTTTATCGGCATCAACAATAGGTCGCACAACTATAGGCTGTAAAACGCCAACTTCTTTAATAGATGATGCAAGTTCTCGCAGCTCATCTTCATCAAAAATTGTTCGCGGTTGATGCGCATTAGGAACAATATCTAGCGGCTTAAGATAAGCTAAATATCCGCCTTTTACTGGCTTCAAAGGCTCATTTTTTGCGGTTTTATTCGATTTTTCAACAGCTTTATTTTTTTCGCCAAAAGCATTTTCTTCATTATTTTTTGTCTTAGATGACATAAATGTAGTCGATGCTGAATCTCCAAAAAAGAAATCCATAGGTCTAGTGACATCTCCAAGAGATGGCATAGTTGAACGTTTGTGAGAATGCTTGTTAGTATGAATTGACGGCACGGTTTCACGTGAAACATTCTTTATTTTGTTATTATTCTTATCCACATGAGGAGCAATTGAATTGCTCATACTAGGGACCTTTGTTTCATGTGAAACATTTTTTGATTGATTATTATCTTTATGTAACGTTTCACGTGAAACTTTTGCTTGTTTTTCTAATTGACTATCCACAGATTCGGATTTTTCTGTTTCATGCGAAACATTAAATTGCAAATTATTAGACGCATCGGCAAGCGCATCCTCGCCAGGCAAAGCTGGGAACAAAGCGCCTAAACCTTTACCCAGGCGAGACTTATTTCCACTCATTATTTATTCTCCTGTTGTTGTTCTTGTCGATTAGCATCTTGCTTTGCTGTAATAACAGATAATACCGTCTTAGATCTCTTCGCGATTTCTAACGCAGCTTCGCGATAAGAAATCGCTCCTGATCCATGAGGATCATAAGTAATAACACTTTGGTTAAAACTTGGCGCTTCAGGTATTTTCACAGTACGAGGGATCGTAGTCTCAAGCACAATATTTGGATAATGTTTTTTAACTTCTTGGAAAACCTCTCTGCCTAATAAAGTTCGCTTGTCAAACATAGTAACAAGCATTGTAGAAACAACTAAAATTGGATTGTAATGTTGCTGGACCAAACCAATAGTTCTTATAAGCTGTCCTAAACCTTCAAGAGCATAATACTCAGCTTGAATTGGTATAAGCATTTCACGTGCTGCACACATTGCATTAATAACTAATAAGCCAAGCGACGGAGGACAATCGATAAAAACATAATCATAGTGTTCGCTGCTATTATCAAGATATTCTTGCAAGGCATCCTTTAACAGATTATTACGATTATCCATATCTGCAAGCTCTAATTCAGCACCGCTTAAATCAATAGATGCTGGAACAACATCAAGTCCCTCAATATCTGGACAAGCATGTTTTACTTCAGCGATACTTTTTCGCCCTTCAAGAACATCGTAAACCGACAAATTACCAGAAGCATGAGGAGCATTTAATGCAGTTGATGCATTCCCCTGTGGATCCATATCAATAAGAAGTACTTTTGATCCACTCACAGCCATAGCTGCAGCAAGATTTACAGCAGAACTTGTTTTTCCTACTCCACCTTTTTGATTAGCAACAGCAATAAAACGCGTTTGCTTAGGCTTAGGATATTTCGCCTGTTCAATGGAATGAAAACGAGATGTCAAATCTGCCAATTCAATACCTAGGGAGGATTTCGAATCTCCAAAAATTCGTTGAATCGTTTCAGCAGCTGATTCCACGATGTATCACCCCCAATTAAATATGCGAAACTCTTAAAATAAAATATCGTGTTTTAAGTTTCGTCGTTTCTATGGACATAAAAAGCACAAATTTTTTTGATGTTTCACATGAAACATCAACACCTTATTCCATAACTAACTACGTATTTTTTCGATTTTTCGCACTGATTAAATCTTGCACGTTCATGAAGCTTTGCAGTAATGCTTTGCTAACAGCGATTATTTGTTGCTTAGTGAGCTTTAACAGTATTGCTCTGCAGACGTTGAGTATTTATTGCTTAAAGAACACTAGCGCCATTGCTGCTGCACACGCCATACCAGGCACTCCTACCGTACCAAAAACAACTGTGATTGGAATTAACGTATGGGAGATAGGAATTGCTTGTCGAGCAATATAAAAGCGGAACGATAGTAATAATCTTATTGACGAATACTATTTTTGCAGAAAAAGTAAGTAAAAAACTAAACTTAACTACACAACCGCTAAGTCCAAATAAGGTATAAGAGCGGAGCGCTGTCCTCATGGCTAATCGCCATTCGGCTGAGCTTGCACGGAAAGTCCACTGGACTTTCCGTCTGAACAAGCTCACGCTCCGAGTTGCTTTCGCGCGCTACGCTCTGAGCGCGAAAGCAGGTCGTCGCGCTAGTAATTCCTATCTCACACAGCCACTTCAGAAACCCGCCAGCCAAACACCAGCCCAAAACTCGCGCCACATTAAACGATAACTCGCGCAAACACAAATTTTAATTAAAAAAATTAGGCTTTATCGATTAATACGACTGTAGTCGGCTGCAAACCAGATGCAACTGGCGCTTCAAGAATGCGAGGATTTGTGCCACCAGCTTTTCGAATCATTTTTACAGCTTTTTCTACTTCTGCTTGAGCAGATTTACCTTTTAATGCTATTAATTTCCCGTGCTTATTCAATAGAGGAATAGTCCATCCAGCTAATTTCGTCATAGGAGCTACGGCTCTGCATGTTACTACATCAAACGCTGGAATTTCATGTGACTTAATTTTGTCAATAACTTCATCTGATCTGCCGTGAAATATAGTAACATTTTTTAATTTCATAAGAGCAACGCACTCACACAACCAATCAACACGACGCTCCATAGGTTCAATCAAAGTAACGTCATAATCAGGTAAGCACGCAGCTAAAACTAGACCAGGAAAACCTCCGCCACTACCTACGTCTGCAACTCTTTTATTTTTCCTACCAACTACTGCTTCTTTAATAAAAGGAACAACTGCTGCAGAATTTAATATATGCCTTTCCCAAAGAATATTCATATCTCTAGGACCGATAAGACCTCTTACTAATCCTTCTTGCTGAAGTTTCACGTGAAACAGCTTGCACTTTTCTAATGCTTCACCTAAAACTTCACTTAACAATGGGGATCCTTCTAATTCGTCCGCTACTTTTTGTGCATCTTCCTCATATTTTTTATCTAAACTAGCTTCCATATTTTCCCCAAAACAAATAAAAGAAATATAATAAAAAATAAATAAAAAGTAACACAACAAAACATTTTTTGTTTC
>NZ_LXJL01000114.1:0-4239 GCF_001641215.1 Gardnerella sp. 30-4
AATCTAAGTAGCCATAAATCTTATATTATTCCTACTAGAATGCAAGATTCTCACACGATTATAACTGCTAAAGGTCCTCGTGATAATACCCGCACAAGTTGGCTCGATTTAGATAAGACTATGGAAGACTATGGCGATGATTTTGTGCCTCCAAATCCACAATTTTATAACGTATCTCTAGTTAATGTAGTTTTGTGGATTCTATTTGTTATAGGTATCTTCGGTGTTATTGTAAGTGCTTTTATTCCTACTATAGCGAACATTGTTGGTATTATATGCGGCTTATTAATGCTACTTAGTGGAGCAGGATTACTTATGAATCGCAAAAAACCTGATCCGTATAAAGAAGATTACAGCGATTATGGAGATGGTGCTCGAGTATAGCTAATAATCAATCGAATATAATAAAAGGCGGCATGATTTTGATCACACCGCCTTTTATTTATATTTTACTTTAGTAAGCTTTCAAGTCACTCAGCTTCATTTTCAGCTTCGTTTTGACCATGGCAAAGCTTGTACTTACGACCAGAACCACATGGGCATTCGTCATTCTTATTTGTTCCTGGGAATGTACGTCCATCAGACCATGGAGTCTTCCATTCTTCATTCTTTGGTCGCATGGTTAATGGAACATCGCCTTCAGCATGGCTCAAAGGTGCAGGACCAACAATACCAGCAGCTTGATCTTCAGCATCTACCTCAGACGAAGCTTGCGCAACATCTTCATCAAGCTCATCGTCAGAAGAAATATCTTCAGTAGAAGCAATCTGATTGACATCAATGTGGAATAGAAGCTGAATGCTTTCTTCCTTAATTGCCTCAATCATCGAATTGTACATCTGGTAGCCTTCACGCTGATATTCAACGAGCGGATCACGCTGACCCATACCACGCAGACCAATACCATCCTTCAAATAATCCATCTCATAAAGATGTTCACGCCACTTGCGATCGAGAACAGAAAGAACAACGCGACGTTCAATTTGACGAAGTGGATCAGCACCGAGACGATCTTCGACGAGAGAGTAAACCTTTACTACACTGTCGACGATCAAATCACGCAAAGCAGAAACAGCTTTTTCGCCCTTGAGATTGATAATAGTTTCACGTACCTGATCCCAATCAAGAAGTACAGGCATTACAGAGTTAAGAGCATCTTTTAAGCCGTCCAAATCCCAATTCTTTGGCTTATCAGAACCGTTCATTGCGCCACGCACATAGCTTTCTACGGTGTCACTGATGAACTTCAAGATGTCCTCGTGAATATCTTCACCCTTAAGAACCATCTGACGCTCTGCATAAATCACAGTACGCTGCTTATTCATAACATCGTCATACTTCAAAACGTTCTTACGCATTTCAAAGTTACGAGCTTCAACAGTCTTCTGTGCCGTACGCACACCGTTAGAAACGTACTTAGACTCAATTGGTTCGCCTTCTGGCAATCCCTTAGCCATAACACGAGCAACAAGCTGAGTGTTGAACAGGCGCATCAAATCATCTTCCAAGCTCAAGTAGAAGCGAGATTCGCCAGGATCGCCCTGACGACCAGATCGACCTCGAAGCTGGTTATCAATACGACGAGATTCGTGACGCTCAGTGCCAAGAACATACAAGCCACCAAGCTTCTTAACTTCTTCATGCTCGTCTTTAACTTGCTCTTTAACTTCAGCTAAAACGCCTGGCCAACGCTTCTCATATTCTTCAGGAGTATCGTCTGGAGAATAACCATCAGCCTTCAACTTTGCATCAGCCAAGAATTCAACATTGCCACCAAGCATAATATCAGTACCACGACCTGCCATGTTAGTAGCAACAGTTACAGCACCCTTACGACCAGCAACAGCAACAACAGCAGCTTCCTTAGCATTCTGCTTAGCATTCAAAACCTGGTGAGGAATGCGAGCAACGTCAAGGAGTGAAGAAAGAATCTCAGAAGATTCAACAGAAGCTGTACCAAGCAACACAGGCTGTCCTTTAGCATGGCGTTCAGCAACATCGCGCACGATAGCAGTAAGCTTTTCTTTCTTTGTGCGGAAGATCAAATCGTCCTTATCTTTACGAATTACTGGACGATTGGAAGGAATTGGAAGAACACCAAGCTTGTAAGTTCCCATGAACTCTGCAGCTTCAGTCTCAGCAGTACCAGTCATACCAGCAAGCTTGTCGTACATGCGGAAATAGTTTTGCAAAGTAATAGTAGCAAAAGTCTGATTTTCTGCCTTAACTTCCACATTTTCTTTAGCTTCAATTGCTTGATGCAAGCCCTCGCTATAACGACGACCTGGAAGAACACGACCAGTATGCTCATCGACAATCAAAACTTCGCCGTTGGTGACAACATAGTCACGATCTAGAAGGAAAAGCTCCTTAGCTTTCAAAGCGTTATTCAAATAACCAATAAGAGCTGTATTGCTTGGCTCATAAAGGTTATCGATGCCCAAGTAATCCTCAATTTTTGCAATGCCAGGATCAAGAATACCTGCGGTTTTTTTCTTTTCGTCAATCTCGTAATCAACATCGCGAGTAAGCTTCAAAACAAGCTTTGCAAATTCACGATACCAATGAGTTACATCACCTTCAGCAGGACCTGAAATAATAAGTGGCGTACGAGCCTCATCGATAAGAATGGAATCGACCTCATCGACAATTGCATAGTGATGACCGCGCTGCACAAGTTCGCTCTTTTCCCACGCCATATTATCGCGCAAGTAATCGAAGCCAAACTCATTATTTGTACCGTAAGTAATATCAGCATTGTATTGCTTACGACGCTCAGGTGGCTGCTGGTCGGTAATAATGCAGCCAACGCTCATGCCAAGGAATCTATAAATACGACCCATAAGTTCGCTTTGATAGCTAGCAAGGTAATCGTTGACTGTGACAACGTGCACGCCTTTGCCTTCCAAAGCATTCAGATAGCTTGGCAAAGTAGCGACCAACGTTTTACCTTCACCAGTTTTCATTTCTGCAATATTGCCCCAATGCAATGCAGCACCACCCATAAGCTGCACATCGAAATGACGCTGGCCAAGCGTACGCTTTGAAACCTCTCGCACAGTAGCGAAGGCTTCAGGCATCAAATCATCAAGCTTTGCACCATTGTCTAAACGCTGCTTGAATTTAGCAGTTTGACCCTTCAATTCTTCATCGGAAAGCGCGGAAATTTCATCTTCCAACGCATTCACAGCCTTGGCTACGTTCTCAAGGCGCTTCAATTGACGGCCTTCACCCATACGCAAGGCTTTATCGACGATATCTACCACGTTTTGCTCCCTTAGGTCATGTCTATGACGACGGCCTAGCCAACATAGACGTAAACTGTGCCTATATTACGCGACGGCTACGATTTTTGTAAGTTAGCGAGTCTGATTTCTACATAAAAATGCCCGCCCAACATTGTGCTAGACGGGCACGCGCACTTATTCGCGCACTTTAGACATGTTTTTAACCATTACTTTTGCTTAGCAACATTTTCAGGTGTATCAATTTCAAACACGCCATAGCTCCAACCATGTCTGCGATATACTACAGATGGTCTCATAGTTTCTTTGTTTACAAACAGGAAGAAATCATGTCCAATAAGCTCCATCTCATACAAAGCCTCATCTATGCTCATAGGCTCTGCAATATGTAGCTTACGACGAATCACAATAGGAGTGTCGCCAACACTTACTTCCACAGATTCACCAGGACCTAAATCGGAAGCAACAGCAGCATCTGCGCTATTAACCTCATTTTCTTCTGGCTCTTCAACGGTAGTTTCAATCTCAGGTTCTACAGCACCCATATCTACAGGAGTCATTTCCGTATATCCACGGCGATGATCCTTACGACGATCGCGAGTACGACGCAAACGAAGCGTCAACTTATCAAGCGCCATATCTAATGCGCTAAATTGATCAGTGCTAGAAGCCTCTGCGCGAATCACAGTGCTTCCTGCAACAACAGTGATTTCAACTCGCTTTGCTGTGTCAGCCTGCCTTGGATTGCCTTCATGAGTCAACACGATTTGCACGCGCTGCGCATCAGGCGCAATGGCGGTCACACGATTCATCTTACTTTCTACAACGTCACGGAACCTTTGATTAATCTGCGTATGACGACCAGTAATGACGATTTCCATGCGAAACCTCCCCATATAGACTCGAACCTTAAGCTCGATTTGTACAACCCGACTGCCACGATGCCGTCGGTTCTTCTATTATATCTGCTAAATCCATACAAACCTAGCAATTT
>NZ_LXJL01000115.1:0-4226 GCF_001641215.1 Gardnerella sp. 30-4
GTATAATATAACTTATATATACGAAATTTTTCCCTTGGATATTGAGAAAAGTGCTGTGCAAAAATATTTTCTGTTTGTCTCTTTGTACATAGCTTGGCTAAAAATATACTAATTATGTGTCCGGATTGACAAGGGTCGATTCAAACACGCCTTTTTCAAGGTCGAGTGTTAGATCGGCAATACTGTAAATCACAAGATTTATGGATGCCGAATGGAGGTAAAAAATGGCTAGTCGTAGAAAAGAGTCACAATGATACGATACATCGTTAAACGATGCCTGAATTATGTGGTGATGTTGTTTGTTGCCGTATCCATGACGTATTTCTTGACAAGTGCTTTTATGAGACCGCGTTCGAACTACATGTCTAGGCATCCGCATCCACCTATTGCATCAATCAACCGTTCTTTGGATTTGGCAAATATTAACGACCAGACTCCAGTGTTTACTCGTTATTGCCGTTGGATTTACAACATTTTTACTAAGTGGGATTGGGGATTGAGCCCAGATCAGGCTCCAGTTGGTCCGGCAATTATGTCTCGTATTGGCGCATCTGTTCAGCTGGTTACTGGCGCTACAATTCTTGGCATTGTTCTCGGTGTTAGCGTTGGTGTTTACACTGCTATCCGTCAGTACAAGTGGCAAGATAGAGTTCTTAATTCCACCGCAACCTTCCTGCTGGTTGTTCCTGCAGCAGTTTTGGGTTTGATGGTTGTGCTTGCTGCTATTAGCATTAACCGCGCAACAGGCGTGCGACTTTTCTACGTTACTGGTTTGCACTCTTACCAGGGTTCTGACCCGTTCATGTTCCTTCTTGACTTCCTTCAGCATTTGATTTTGCCGACGATTGTTATGACAATTCCTGGCATGGTTGGGTATCATTTAACGCAGCGCACGTATCTTCTCGATACTATGAATGCTGATTACGTTCGTACGGCTCGCGCTAAGGGCTTACCTTTGAATTTGGCTATTCGCCGCCACGCTTTGCGTACTTCTTTGATTCCAACAGCTGTTGACGTCGCCTTCTCTATTGCAGGCGTGTTTACGGGTGCTGTGATTACTGAAACCGTGTTTGCTATTAACGGTCTTGGTAGCTACTTCGTTCAGACCATTATGCAGAACGATATTAACGGTTCTGTTGCTATTGCAGCGTTTGGTGCTGTATGTACCTTAGTTGGTGCTCTGCTTGCAGATATCTTCTCTGCTTGGCTCGACCCACGTATTCGTTTGAACTAGCAGAACAGTGTAGGTGAATTTGATATGAATAAAAAAGATGTATCTTCAAAACCTCAAGAGTCTGCTGCAGATAGAAAAGCTACTGCTGGTGCCTGGGGCAACTTTAAACGCACTGGTAAGATGACGCTTTATACGCGTCGATTCTTCCGTCGCCCGTCTGCAGTTGTGGGCTTGGTTATGCTTGTAATTTTGATTCTTTTTGCTTTGTTTGGCTCAAAGATTTCAAAGTGGAGCTACGACGAACCAGACTTTTCTTCTCTAGCAACTCCTCCTTCTGCAGAGCATTGGCTTGGCACTACGCCAGGCGGTTCAGACATGTACGCAATGGTTGTGCGCGGACTTGGCCGTTCACTTTCCATTGGTATTGTTAGTTCTATTACCATTACAGTTATTGCTGCTTTGGTTGGTACTGCCATTTCTTACTTCGAAGGATGGTTTGAGCAGGTTGGTATGTGGCTTTTGGACATGCTGCTGATTGTTCCTTCCTTCCTGCTGATTGCTTTAATCATTAGTGCTTCTAGTGGTGGTAGCGATTGGCTGTGGTTGGCATTTGGCTTAACAGCTTTTGGTTGGATTGGTTACGCTCGTACTCTTCGTACGTTGACTTTGAGCTTGCGCGAACGTGAGTATGTTCGTGCAGCTAAGTTCGAGGGCGTTTCTTCGTTCCGCATTATTGTGCGCCACTTGGTTCCAAACTTGGGTTCTGTATTGATTATTAACACGGTTCTTGGTGTTATTGGTGCGATTAACGGCGAAACTGCTTTGAGCTTCTTGGGCCTTGGTATTAAGGCTCCGGATACTTCTCTTGGTACTTTGCTTAATGCTGGCCAAAGCGTTGTGCAGACTTCTCCGTGGGTGCTTTTGGTGCCGTCTGCAGTGCTTGTTTTGCTAACCTTCTCCGTGCAGCTTATTGGTGACGGTTTGCGTGATGCCATTGATCCATATTCTAGGTCTGTTGGTAAGGCCGACTAACGAGCGTTTGGAGTGATAAACATGACTGATATTGCAAATAACGCTATTAAGGAAGAAACCACGATGGAAGATCAAAACAACGAACCGTTGCTTTCAGTACGCGACTTGCAAGTTAGCTTCGCTTCTGAAGCTGGTACTGTGCATGCTGTGCGCGGAATGAATTTTGATTTGTACCGCGGAAAGACTATTGGTATCGTTGGCGAGTCCGGTTCCGGTAAGTCGGTTACTTCTTTGGCTGTGATGGGCTTACTCGATAAGAATGCTAGTGTTAAAGGTTCGGTTAAGTATAAGGGCGAGGAGCTTCTTACTAAAACTGATCTTGAGATGAGTAAGATTCGTGGCAAGAATATTGCCATGGTTTTCCAGGATCCTCTTTCTGCTTTAACTCCAGTTTTCTCTATTGGTGATCAGCTTAAGGAAGCTTTGGTTATTCATAACCCGGACATGAGCGAAGAGCAGATTCGCGAGCGTTCTATTGAATTGCTTGATTTGGTTGGTATTACTAAGCCGGCTGAGCGTTTGAAGGCTTTCCCTCACGAGTTTTCTGGTGGTATGCGCCAGCGCGTGATGATTGCTATGGCAATTGCTAACGATCCGGATATTATTATTGCAGACGAGCCTACTACCGCTTTGGATGTGACTATTCAGGCTCAGGTTTTGGAAGTTTTGAAGAAAGCTCAGCGCGAAACCGGCGCTGCAATGATTTTCATTACTCACGATTTGGGCGTAATTGCTGGCGTTGCAGACGAAGTTATTGTTATGTACGCGGGCCATTTGGTTGAGCATAATAGCGTTGAGGAGATTTTTGCTCACCCAACTCAGCCGTACACTATTGGCTTGTTGGGCGCTGTTCCTCGCGTTGATCAAAAGCGCACTCGTCGTTTGACTCCAATTTCTAAGCCGACTATGGATATGCTTATGGCTGAAGAAGAGAGCGGCGACGACAGCACTATGATTGGTCTTGAAGCGGAAAGCGAAACTGTTCGCTCGCTGCTTCATGCGGAAACCGAAAAGCCAATTAAGCCAATGTTTGAAGGCATTCCTCGTGAGCAACGAAAAGTTGTTTTGGATGTTAAGAACTTGGTTAAAACATTCCCAATTACTAGCGGCGGCTTCTTGCGACGTAAGGTTGGCGAAGTTCGCGCGGTTGATGGTGTGAGTATTGAGGTTCGTGAAGGCGAAACTGTGGCTTTGGTTGGCGAGTCTGGTTCTGGTAAGTCCACGACTTTGATGGAGATTATGGGCTTGAAGAAGCCTGAGTCTGGTTCTATTACAGTTTTTGGTACTGAGTTGAACGATAAGTTGACTCGTGAGCAGCGTCGCGAACTTCGTTCTAAGATTCAGTACGTGTTCCAGGATCCAATGAGTTCTCTTGATCCTCGTATGCTTGTTTACGATATTTTGGCCGAGCCTTTGCTTGTGCAAAAGAAGTCGAAGGAAGAAATTCGCCAGCGTATTGCTGAGCTTATGCAATTGGTTGAGTTGAATCCTGATCAAGTTGATCGCTTCCCAACGCAGTTCTCCGGCGGCCAGCGTCAGCGTATCGCTATTGCTCGCGCTTTGGCTGTGAATCCTAAGCTTTTGCTTCTTGATGAGCCAGTTTCGGCTTTGGATGTTTCTATTCAGGCTGGAATTATTAACTTGCTTGAAGATTTGCAAGACAAGTTGGGTGTTGCTTACTTGTTCGTGGCGCATAACATGGCTGTTGTTCGACATATTTCTAGCCGAATTGCTGTTATGTATCACGGTCGAATTGTTGAATCTGGTGAAACGGATGAGGTGTTTGATAATCCAAAGCACCCTTACACTCAGGCTTTGATTAGCGCTGTGCCAATTCCGGATCCTACAATTGAGAAGAACCGTAAGCGTATTATTCTTTCTGAAGAAGATAATTTTGACGATGTTAGGTAATTCATGACTTGTTGATTTTAGTTAATCTTCATCAACCTGAATAAATTACTTAGTCGCGCATGTTTATTACAACATGCGCGACTTTTTATTGTGTAACATAAATTTAAAA
>NZ_LXJL01000116.1:0-4011 GCF_001641215.1 Gardnerella sp. 30-4
ATATAAATTATAAAATCAGAGTATTTAGAGCACATTGTGATAATCGAAATACACAAGATGCCCTGATGATTACTCACAGGGCATCTTGTTCATACGCTTTTAGTAGAAAACTACTTCTTTTCGCTTAAAAGCTGTTCGCGCAGAGCTGCGAGCTGATCAGAATCAGCTAAAGCACCTTCACTAGTTGTTTCAGAAGAATAGTTGGAAGCAACTTCTTCCTTCTTTTCTTCCTTAGCTGGCTTCTTTTCAGCTTCTTCTTGCTGACCGTCAGCAGCAGCAGATTCTGCTGCAGCTGCAAGTTCCTTAGCAGCGAAAGCCTTGTGCTCTTCCCAAAGCTCGTGAGCTGCAGCATACTGAGCTTCCCACTCTTCGCGCTGCTGCTCGTAACCAGCCATCCACTCGTTAGTGTTTGGATCGAAGCCTTCTGGGTACTTGTAGTTGCCTTCAGCATCGTACTCAGCTGGCATACCGTAAAGAGCTGGATCGAAATCTTCAGAATTTGGATCAACAGCCTCATTAGCCTGCTTCAAGGAGAGGGAAATACGACGGCGATCAAGATCAACATCAATAACCTTGACGAATACGTCTTCATTTGCCTTAACAACAGTTTCTGGATTCTCTACGTGACGGTTTGCAAGCTCAGAAATGTGAACCAAGCCCTCAATGCCATCTTCAACGGAGATAAACACGCCGAACTGAACGATCTTGGTGACCTTACCCTTAACAACCTGTCCAGGAACATGAGTGCGAGCGAAGCGCTGCCATGGATCTTCCTGAGTTGCCTTAAGGGAAAGGGAAATACGTTCGCGATCGAGATCAACGTCGAGAACCTCAACGGTAACCTTATCGCCAACCTTAACAACCTCAGATGGGTGATCGATATGCTTCCAAGAAAGCTCAGAAACGTGAATGAGACCGTCAACACCGCCGAGATCAACGAATGCACCGAAGTTTACGATAGAAGACACAACGCCTTCACGAATCTGACCCTTCTTAAGCTGCGAGAGGAAGGTCTCACGAACTTCAGACTGAGTTTCCTCGAGGAACTGACGACGAGAAAGCACAACATTGTTGCGGTTCTTATCGAGCTCAAGAATCTTAGCCTTAATCTTCTGACCAATGTATGGAGAAAGATCGCGAACGCGACGCATTTCAACCAAGGATGCTGGTAAGAAGCCACGCAAACCGATATCTACGATCAAGCCGCCCTTAACAGCCTCAATAACGGTACCTTCAACGATGCCGTCTGCATCCTTAATCTTCTCGATGTCACCCCAAGCACGCTCATACTGTGCACGCTTCTTGGAGAGAATAAGACGTCCTTCCTTGTCTTCCTTAGTGACAACAAGGGCTTCAATGGTGTCGCCAACCTCGACAACATCATCTGGATCAACGTCTTTTTTGATGGAAAGTTCACGGGAAGGAATTACACCTTCAGTCTTGTAGCCGATGTCCAGCAATACTTCGTCGTGATCAATCTTTACGACGGTACCTTCAACTAAATCACCATCATCAAAATTCTTGATGGTTGAATCGACTGCCTTGATGAAGTCTTCTTCGGTGCCAATATCATTAATCGCAACCTTGGCGACTTCGTTATTATTCTCTGCCATTAGTTATTAGTGGTTTCTTCTTGGGGTGGATATTACTCGATATTTAATTATGTATTTACGTTACGCATGTATGCCATGCACACGCTTTGTCGATTTTATATACAGGCATAGCCAAAATTTACGTTTTACTTCGGGCGTGTCGCATTTTATTTGCAATTAAGTGCTCGCTCAGCCATATCTACAACATTCGCCAGCAACATAGCTCGAGTCATCGGACCTACTCCACCAGGATTCGGAGAATACGCTCCAGCAATTTCGCGACAAGCTGAATCAACATCACCTTTTACGCGGTATCTACCAGCTTCTTCATCAAAAACACGAGATACGCCTACATCAACAAGAACAGCACCAGGTTTAATATCTTCTGGCTTAACAAAACCAGCACAACCCATTGCGGCAATTATTACATCAGAACGACGCATAATCTCCTGCACATTCCGAGTATGTGTATGGCACAACGTAACAGTTGCATCTACTCCCCTGCGGGTTAAAAGAAGACCAATAGTACGTCCAACCGTAATGCCACGACCAAGCACACAAACTTCCTTACCAGAAAGTTCAATACCGTACTCATCAAGCAAAGCTAAAATTCCACGCGGCGTGCACGGCAAAGGTGTTGTAATATTACCGGAAATATGCGTAACAAGTTCACCCAAATTATACGGATGCATTCCATCACAATCTTTTGCAGGATTAATAGAAGAAATAACTTTTTGAACATCAATTCCTTTTGGCAATGGCAGTTGCACAATAAATCCAGTACAAAGAGGGTCATTATTTAATTTCTGTAAAGCAGCAAGAATCTCATCTTCACTAGCATCTTCTGGCAGATCGCAACGAATAGAATTAATCCCCACTTCTTCGCAATCACGATGCTTACCAGCAACATATTTCAACGAACCAGGATCACTACCTACAAGTAACGTGCCCAAACCTGGATTAATGCCTTTTTTATGTAAAATAGCAACGCGCGCTGCCAAATCTTTTTTAATTTTACTAGCTAAAGCTTTACCATCTAACACAATAGCCATAAAAAATTTCCTCCCAACTCGCACAATTCGTAAGGATAGGCTATCGTGAAGTATAGAAGATATGGGTCGACTAACAATTTTGCGTGCGCCGACGCACCATTATCACGGGAGGAGTCACAGTGATGCGTACCGTTCTTTGTGCAGTAAAGAAGTTTGGAAAAACTGCCATAACATGCCTTATTGCTTCTGCAGTAATACTTGGATTTGCAGCTTGTGGAAAAACTGAGGAAAAACCAAAAGAAAAACCAAAAGCTGCAACAAATATTTCCGTTGTATCCACTGTTGACACCTGGGGTAGCTTAGCTCAAGAGATCGGTGGCTCTGACGTCAAAGTTGAATCAGTTATGACTGGCTCAGATACAGACATATCGTCGTTTAAACCTAGCTCAAAAGATTTAAAAAATATGCAGAATGCACAAGTATTAGTTACAAATGGTGCAGGCTACGATGATTGGGCAAACAAAGTACACCCAGCTAAAGCTGAAGTGCTTAGTGCAGCAGGTACTGTAGGAGCACTTAACGGAGACAATCCATATCTTTGGTTTTCTCACGATGCTAGGGACGCAATGGCATCTGCCATGGCTGACACCTTCTCCAAAGTTTTGCCATCAAAAAAACAAGCTTTTTCTAAGCGACTAGCACAATGGCAGGAAAAGGAAAAGAAATTAACCACCTACTTAAGTGATTTCTCTAAAGAAAATGGTAACGCAAAGTATGCTTCTACATCTCCTATTCTTTTCTGGCTAATGTCTGATGCCAATTTGAAAGATAGCTCACCTAAAGAATATGCTGACGCACTAAATAACAATAATGAACCAGAACATTCAAGCGTTGAGGAGTTTCAGAAGCTTATTGAAGGTCGCAAAATCGATGTGTTGATTAGCGATAGCCAACAAGGAAACGATGTTCTAAACTTGCTAAACGGAATCGCAGGACGCAGCTATACGTCCACAGTGCGAGTAAGCGAACTTATGCCAAAATACGCAGATCAGCTTGATAAATGGATTATGAAGATTTGTGACGACCTACATAATGCTGTAAAAGCAACAAAGGATATGCGTAAAGACATTGATGACAAAGAGCCTCAGAAAAAGCCAATCACTGAGAAGCCACACGTAGCAAAGAATACCGATCCTAAAAATTCTAACCAAGGTCAACAAGATCCAGGTAAGTAAATTTAGGTGAATCTGTTAAAATAAAAAATCCTTGCATTTTGTAAATGCAAGGATTTTTTATTATCTGTTTTAAGCAAGAACAAAAGCAAAACATACAATAAATACGTAAGCAAATATATAAGCAAAAGCCCTTCTAACTCGCCAATATACCAACGTTTAGAAGGGCTTAAAATAATATGAACAATTAATATC
>NZ_LXJL01000117.1:0-3784 GCF_001641215.1 Gardnerella sp. 30-4
GAAAAAATGTGTAATATACGGGGTAGCATTCGTGTATGCTATGCGCGTAAGTAGCTTTAAAAACGAAAGGACCATAATGGCACAGGATTATGATTCTCCTCGTAGCAAAGATGAGGACGAAGAGTCGTTGGAAGCTTTGAGTAAAGGTTCTCAAAATTCAAGCAGCGATATTGACGATGATGAAAATGCTATTGCTGAAGACTACGAGTTGCCAGGTGCTGATTTAAGTAACGAAGATGCATCCGTAACTGTTATCCCTATGCAAGGCGATGAATTTATTTGTTCTGAATGCTTCTTAGTTAAGCATCGCAGCCAGTTAGCTGAAACTAATGCTGATGGTCAGCCTATTTGCAAGGAGTGCGCAGCTTAAATGGCATATGACGAGACCTATACTGGCCCCGAACAGGTTGAGGTATTAATTAAGTATCTCGATGATGAAACATCTACATTACAGCCGCTTTGCTACGCGCATGCAGGTGATGCAGGTGCCGATTTAAGAACTACCCAAGATTTTACCTTGCGTCCTTTCCAGAGAGCGCTTGTTCCTACTGGAGTTGCTATAGCTTTACCTGCAGGTTATGTTGCTTTAGTGCATCCTCGTTCTGGTTTAGCAGCAAAACAGGGTGTGACTGTGCTAAATGCACCTGGAACAGTTGATGCCGGGTATCGTGGTGAAATTAAGGTTCCTCTTATTAATTTAGATCCTGAGAACACAGTGCAATTCCATAAAGGTGATCGTATCGCTCAAATGGTTATACAACGTTATGTAGAAGCACAATTTATTCCCGCATCTAAATTACCTGAATCTGATCGCTCTGATAAAGGTTTTGGCTCCACTGGCGTACAATAATCTTTTTATAAATATCCGACCGGTTTTTAAAACTGAGTCGGATTTATTGTATGTATTTTTTGTTTTTGTAGTGTATTGAGCGAATTGCAGGTAGGATAGTAAAAGTACCAGGAGGTGCCAAATGGGTGAACTTCAAGAGGATGTAAAAGGATCCAATAGGCTCGGATGTGAAATCAGCGAAGATTCTCGAAATCCATTATTGCCAATATTGAGCATGTGCCAATGGCATCATCCTAATGAGGATATGAGCATTCTTCATAGAGCTTATGATCGTGCTGTAAAGCAGCATACAGGTCAAAGACGCAAATCTGGTGAGCCATACATTATTCATCCTCTTGCTGTAGCTCAAATTCTTGCAGATCTTGGAATGGGACCAATTGTTGTTGCTTCAGGATTATTACACGACACTGTAGAAGATACAGATTACACGCTAGAAGAATGTCGAGCTGAATTTGGCGATACTGTAGCAGGTCTTGTAGATGGTGTTACAAAAATATCCAACATGGAATATGGCGAAAGTGCTCAAGCAGAAACTATTCGTAAGATGGTTGTTGCAATGAGCCGCGATGTGCGAGTGCTTGTAGTAAAGCTTGCGGATCGTTTGCACAATGCTCGCACTTGGAGGTATGTTAAGCCATCAAGTTCACATAAAAAAGCAAGAGAAACTCTTGACGTATATGCGCCTCTTGCTAACCGTTTAGGTATGAATGCAATTAAAACTGAACTTGAAGAGCTGAGTTTTAAAGTACTGTATCCAAAAATTTATAATGAAATTGTTGTTTTAGTTGCTCGTAGAGCAGGTCAGCGCGAAGTTTATTTACGACAAATTCTTGAAGAAATTAATGCAGATCTTGCAGAACAACACGTTAAAGCATCAGTAAAAGGTCGACCAAAAGATTATTTCTCTATTTACCAAAAGATGATCGTTCGAGGTCATGATTTTGCTAATATTTACGATTTAGTTGGCGTGAGAATAATAGTCGATTCTATTCGTGACTGTTATGCAGCATTAGGTGCAGTGCATGCTCGATGGAGCCCTGTTCCAGGACGTTTTAAGGATTACATTGCAACTCCAAAGTTGAATATGTATCAAAGCTTGCATACTACAGTTGTAGGCCCTGGTGGAAAGCCAGTAGAGATTCAAATACGCACATGGGATATGCATAGGCGTGCTGAATTTGGTATCGCAGCGCATTGGAAGTACAAAGCTAATGGTCAGGCTGGTCGCGCTTTAAGTAAGCCTGATAATGATGATTTAAAACGCGAAAATAATATTGATGACAAAAAAGAGCTTAGCGAAGCAGATAATCTTAAGTGGATTCAACAGCTTGCTGATTGGACTAGTGAGACTCCAGATTCAGATGAATTCTTAGGTTCATTAAAGCAAGATCTTGGTGCTTCTGAAGTTTATGTTTTTACTCCAAAGGGGAGTATTGTTGCGCTTCCGCAGGATGCAACTCCTGTTGATTTTGCATATTCTGTGCATACTGAAGTTGGTCATCGCATGATGGGTGCTCGTGTAAATGGACGTTTAGTTCCTCTTGATACGAAGCTTTCAAACGGTGACACTGTAGAGGTACTTACTTCAAAGTCGGATACAGCTGGACCATCACGCGATTGGCTGAGTTTTGTAAAATCTCCTCGTGCTCGAAATAAAATACGTCAATGGTTTAGCAAGGAACGCCGCTCTGAGGCGATTGAAGAGGGCAAGGATGAGCTAACTCGCGCTATGCGTAAACGTAACTTGCCTTTAACTACTTTGATGACGCAGCAGGCATTAATTGGCGTTGCTGATGAATTGAATTTGCCTACTAATGTTGAGTCTTTATATGCGGCTATTGGCGAAGGCCAAGTTTCTACACAGAATGTTATTTCGCGTTTAGTAAAAGATGCGGGCGCTGATGAAGTTGCAGAAGAAGTAGAACAAGAAGCATTGCCTTTACGTCATGTTGAGCGCAGCCATAAGTCTAACGGCGCTTTGGGAGTATCAGTTAAGGGTGTTGGAGACGTTTGGGTAAAGCTTGCAAAATGTTGCATGCCAGTTCCAGGAGATATGATTATTGGTTTTATAACACGAAACCAAGGTGTGTCTGTGCATAGGACTGACTGCCAGAACATGCTCGATTTGCAAAAAACTCAATCAGAGCGCGTTATTCCTGTTCAATGGACTAGCGATAAAGGCTTGTTCTTGGTTAAGGTCCAAGTTGAAGCATTGGATCGACAACATCTTCTTTCGGATGTTACTCGCGTTCTTTCAGATCATGGAGTAAATATTCTTTCCGGAACTATTGCTACAGGCGATGACCGTGTTGCAACAAGTCAATTTACCTTTGAAATGGCAGATCCTCAGCACTTAGCAACTCTACTTGCTGCTATCCGTAAAATTGAAGGCGTTTTTGACGTTTACCGCATTACGGGAGCAAAAGATAGCGCAGAGCCGCGTTTGCGAAAAATGGAACGAGGAGATTTATAAAAGATGGGCACCCCAGCTTTGGAGTGCCCATCTTCGTTTTTGCGCAAATAGTATTTGTTTAATGTAATAAATACGAAAAACGCTTAATTTCAGGCAGTGACAGCCTTCTTCAACAAGGAGCCAGCAGAAATACGTACACCGTAAGAAGCTGGAATCTTGATTGTTTCACCGGTACGCGGGTTGCGGCCAGTGCGCTCAGCACGCTTTACGCGTTCTGCGGAGAACAGACCAGTAAGCTTCAAACCTTCACCGGACTGTAAAGCCTCAACGAACACATCCTGGAATGCGTTGACGGCGGCTTCGGCCTGTGCCTTGGTCAGGTTGGACTTCTGTGCGATCTTAGAAACGAGATCAGACTTGTTGTATGCCATGCAGCATCCTTTGTGTCAGGGGACCTTCTCTTCAAAGGTCACGTTCATACTAGATACTAGTACATTTTCCTGTCTCTTATACACATCTGA
>NZ_LXJL01000118.1:0-3762 GCF_001641215.1 Gardnerella sp. 30-4
GATGAAATATAAACAATTCAACAGAAAGATTGAAGTAGCTTAACAATTGTTTACCCAAAAGAGTACCCTAAGGTATCAGTGGTGAAGAATTAAGAATAATCACCAAATGTCCGGTTTTGCACCGTTTTATGCAGCATTGCAACGTGAGTTTATCGCTAAAAATAGCGATAAAGCAATGTGAAAAGTAAAAATTGTTTTGCTAATTGCGAAAATCTAAAAATAAACAACAAACACAAACAACAAAATTAAAAATTGGTTATTTAGAGTAAGGAGGAATGCCTGGCGCTCTAAGCGAAATTTAGATACTGCGTTGTGTCTAAGCAATAAGCGTCAAACATACAAATTATGCAAGAGGAACAAACGTTTTTAGAAGCTAAAGAATTAGGGTTAAAAAGATTTAGAAGATCGCCATTTTGGGATGTGTCGCTAAAAGTTGCACCTCATCAAATCGTTGCAATTTCAGGCGAACATGGTTCTGGAAAATCAGCTTTGCTGCTTGCATTATCTGGTTATATGAAATTCACTAATGGAATTCTTACTATTGCGGACGTAACTCTTCCTAATGATTTCCAAGAATCTCGACAATACGTTGGTTTGGGATTATTTAGCGGAATTAACGAATTTTATAAAACGCAAACAATAGAAGAAGTTCTTATGAGCGAGTTGAAACTAGCAGCGCGCTCGCCTCTATTTTTGAAGCAATACAAAAATGATGTTAAAAACCGTGAAGCTTTACAGCAGTACGCTTACAACGTGTTAGCTCAATGGAAAGTATTTTCTCCTCACGAAACAGCAATAGGAGAGTTGACTCCGTGCGAGCGCATGCGTTTGGCAATTGCGCTTGCTTTGTTAAAAAAGCCGTGGCTGCTATTTGTTGATGGAATTGAAACGGAGCTTACTAGCGAGCAAAGCGAATACCTATTTTCCGATATTCGCGCGTATGTTAGTAAAAATTACTGCTCTTGCCTTGTTGGAGTTTTGCAAAGTGAGTTAGAAAAGCAAGCTGATCAAGTCTTAAGACTAAGCCCAAATCATGGGGAATCAGAAAATTCTCATATTGATTCACAGCTTGGTATAAGTGAAGCAAATGGTGGTGAAAACAATGCGCGTTAATACTCTTTCTCTTGCATTTCGAGAGCTTAACAATACGTTGAAAGGAAAAGCTCGAAAGCTTGTTATTGGAACCGTAGCTTTGATTCCACTTTTATACGGATCGCTTTATTTGTGGGCATTTACTAATCCTTATAAGACTTTGAATACTGTTCCTGTAGCTGTTGTTGTTGAAGACAATGGTGCTGTGATTAACGGCAAAATGCGTAACATTGGAAACGAAATCAAAACTCGCTTAAAGAATCAAAAAGATGGTAGTGAGGGATTCCAATGGAATTTTGTAAATAGTGCTGAAGCGAATAAGGGTCTTAAAAATGGCAACTATTTTATGGTAGCAACCATTCCAGCTTCCTTCAGTAAGTGCATTGCTTCTGCGCAATATGAAACTCCTACTAAAGCAAAACTTCATGTAAAGTACGATCAGGCAAGTAATATGCTGGCTTCGCAAATTGGTAAAACTGCTTTCCATACTATGCGTAGCGAAATCAGCGAGGCGATTGCTCAAGAGTATTGGGAGAACATGTTTGCGAAAGTTAATTCTGCTTCTGATTCTCTTGGTGACGCAGTAAATGGTGCTGGTGCTTTGCATGAAGGCTCAAAATCTTTGCAAAATGGAGTAAATAAGCTTGCGGATGGATCTAATCAACTTTCTCAATCTTTGCGAAAACTTCAAGGCGGATTAAGTGAGCTTCAAAAAGGAGCGAATACTCTTTCTAAAGCAAATACTCGAAGTAAAGCAGGGGCGCAATATCTTGCTCAAAAAACGCAAGATTTAGCAAACGGAGCTCAACAATTAAGCAAAGGAACTCAAAAACTATCGGCAGCAACAAGCGAATTTTACGATGGTGCGCAAAAGCTTTCTGCTTCTAGTAGTGAATTAGAGGAACGCGTTAAGGCTGGAAATGCTGAAACAAAAGCACAAATTATGGGTCTTCTTATGAAAGCGCAAGATCCTAGAGTTACTAAGGAAGACGTGCTCGCTAGTTTGCAAGGTTTAGCTGGAGGATTAAGTGAGAATTCTGATCTTCTAGAAACAAATCTTTCTGCTTTAAGCGCTGGAGCAGACAAGCTTTCTGCTGGAAGTTTGCAAATAAAGGGCGGAGCTGACGCAATATCTCAAGGTGTTGAAGCTGTTAATACTGGCTCAAATAAGCTTGCTGCTGGAGCGAATAGTCTTGCTGAAGGTTTGGCTCAAGTAAGTAACGGTAGCGAGAAACTAAATAATGGTGTGAATGCAGCTGCACAAGGTTCAGCGAAAATAGTGAACGGTTCTGATCAGCTTAATTCCGGAGCTAAGAAGCTATCGGATAATACTCCAAAGCTGGTTGAAGGCGCAAAAAAGTTGCATGACGGGCTTAAGAATTCTCAAAAGTCTGGAAAAATCAACAATATCGTGCAAAAAAGTAAGATGATGAGCGCGCCGGTTTCCTTGGAAGAACACGAGTATTCTCACGTTGAAAATTACGGAACAGGTTTCGCTCCTTACTTTATTTCCATCGGACTTTGGGTCGGTGCTCTTATGGCAACCTTTGTTTTGAGAGTTATGGATAGGCGAGCGATACTAAATGGCATGAATCCGCTTAAGAGTGCGCTTATTAGCTTAACGCCGTTTGTGATTATGGGCGTTGTACAAGCTGTAATTCTTATGGGCGTAGTGCACGTTGTGTTAAAGTTGCAAATTGACAACGTTCTTGCGTTCTATGGTCTTGGAATTATTGCATCCATAATGTTTATGGCAATAATGCAAATGATTATGGTGATTTTCCACATACCAGGGCGAATAGTTGCAATTGTGCTGCTTATGTTGCAAATCACAAGCTCTGCAGGAACATTCCCAGTTCAAATGACGCCGGCATTCTTTAGAGCTGTTCACCCATACTTGCCAATGACGTACTCGATTATGGGGTTGCGTCAAGCAATGGCTGGAAAGAACAGTGGCGAAATAGTTTTCGGCATTGAAATGCTTGTGCTTTTCGGCGTGATTGCGATTGCTATAACAAGCATCGTTGCGCGCATGAAGCGTACTGTAACGATGTTTGATTTGCATCCTGTGATAACGCTTGAGGCGTAAGCGTCGCTTATCTAATACTAACCTGCGTAAGAGTGAATAGCTTTTGCGCAGGCTTTTTATATTTAAGTAACCTAAATTTATGCAGTTTCCAAACATTACAACGTAGTATTAGAATATTTAACTTGCTTGCTTACAATTAGTTAAAGTTTGAGAAGGGGTAGTTATGCCTAATGGAATTGCGGTGAAGCTAAAAAAATTTATTGCATTAGCACTTTCGCTGTTTCTTTTTATGCCATTATGTTCAGGATGCTCAAATCAAAATGGCGCAAATACAGAAGCTGTTAATAGTGCAAAAAAAGTTAATGTTATTAATGCAAAAGTAGCAGCTTTATATAAAAAAGTTTTAGCAAACGCTGATAAATATAACCTTAATGAAGCTGATTCAGAAATTGATACTAGCAAAAGTAAGTATTCTTACGCGTTAGTCAATATGAGCGATAGGGATATTCCGGAGCTTATTCTTCGGAAAAATTATAAATATGTGTCATGTTCGAAGGTTTTTGCTGCAAATAAAGATTACAGTGACGTTGTTTCTTCAAATGATTTAATTTGCGATGGCGTTGGAGACATTGGCGGTTTTT
>NZ_LXJL01000119.1:0-3642 GCF_001641215.1 Gardnerella sp. 30-4
TCTTATATATTAGTAACGAAATATTTTCTGCAATTCTTTAATATTACAAAATTATTTTGCAATTATTTTATACTATTTCGCAATCGCTTCCTCTATAAACGGAAGCATTACTTTAGCTAAATCTTTGCCTTGAGGAGCTGCAAAAAATGGCACGCCTTGCAAAGTACCAGCAGCACCTTCTGCTTCAATTATGCGCATTTGAGCATCATCAAAATCATCAATATCACCAGAAAACTCGTTAGCATTATTTAATTTTTCGATCGCCATAGTAGGAATTTCTTGCGCATCTTCACACGTAGTATCAAGAGCATCCGAAAAAACATACGCACGTTTAGATGCACTTAAAGCAACAGCAAAATCACGAGATAATTTACGACGAAAATCCTCAACAGTAGCACGCTTACGCAATTGCCTAATACCTACTGCAAGCACACGACCTGGATGCTTACGAATAATATTCGCATACGTTAAAGGATCCTTTTGACCATCATCGCCAATAAGCACAAAACGCATGCCAGGAAAATCATCCATAAGTTGAGTTGCAAATTCTAATTTATGCTGCGGTCCGTTTGGAATAAAAGTTTTAGGACGCGGATCCAAATCACGAAGAAGAAGAGGACCCTCAGGAAACTTTTCGCGATCAATAAAGTGACGAATTGAAGCCTCAACATTCCACGGAGAAGTAGAAAGATAGAAAAATGGAATATCGTCACGCAAACGCTCTAAAGACTGGAAAAACTCAGACATTCCAGCAACTGGCGAACGATGAGCAGGATTCATAATAAGCAAATTATAAGCAGCGCGAATTGGCGAAGGCGCTTGAGTAACCATAATAGTGTCGTCAACGTCCGAAATAACACCAACAGGAACATTTGCATCAATAGCAAATAAACTCGCTTTTACAGGCTCACGGTCACTAACAGAATACGAAACAACGTGACGACCAGGCTCTAAAGCGCGTTCGGTAATTAAATCTAAATACCCTGCACGGTCAGAAATACAGTACTCTGCACTACCATCGCGTGAACCTTCAGGCTTATCGTATATTTCAGAATCGCCAATTTGAGCTGTTTCTACAGGAATACCGTCAATAGACAAAGCCACGCGCACACGCACAGCAGGAACAACAAGCATCGCATAAATTCCGCGTTTTAGAGCAGAATGATGACCAAGCTTTGGAGCATACACAGTTCTGCAAATCAAGCGAGCATATCTATGCGTTCCATACCCAATATATGGCTCAACACTTGGAAACCAGCCAAAACGACGTGCAACACGACCAGCAAGACGCATCCACATGCCGACAATAGATGTAACGAGCCTGCGACCAAAACGCACAAGCAATGGCTTATTGTCAATACGCTCAGCTTTAGAAGGAGCGTCAAACAATGTTGCCGTAACATGCACAGGAATTGGCGCACTGCTAATCCGTCTAGACGCCACTAATTGCGGAGTAGATTGTGGGCTTTGCACATACTCAAGATTAGAACGCGCAGAAAGCGAAAGTCCTTCGGCGCGTTCATCTTTGTTAAGTGAGTTACCCACAGATTCGCTCATTCGCGTACCGGACCATCCGGAGTCGTGCCAACAATTTGCACAATAGTGCCACGTGGGCAATTTTCAAAAATCCAGCGAGCATCCTGCTCATACATGTTTATGCAACCATGAGAGCCGTGATTTGCAGCATCGCCAGTTGCAATACCCTTATAATTCCAAGAAGCAGTGTGGAAACCTTCTCCACCATGGTAATAGCTAACCCAACGCACTCCAGGAGAGAAGTAAGGAGAGCCATCGCCATTCCTACCGCGCATATCTTGTGAAGCATAACGCAAGTAAATAAAGAATGTACCAGAAGCTGAATCATCGGCACCGCGCTTACCTGTGCAAACAGGGAATGTTTTTACAAGTTCATCATTCCTATAAACAGAAGCCGTTTGGGTTGTTTTGTCAACAACAATGCGCATTTCAACAAGCTTCTTTTCAACGGTAAACTTAGTGATTTTTGAAGGAACAGACATCTTGAAATCATTGCCATTGCGCAAAGATTCTACAGCCTTTTTCGCAATACTATCGGAATAGCTAATTTCAACACCATTAGAACCTTTAAGTGTTGTGAAAATAAACTTGCCTTCTTTATTGACTGCATCTTCCTGATTAATCTTTTGCTGATTAAGCTCTTTTGGAAGAACTTGAGACAAATAATAATCTGCTTTATCTGCATCAATTGTGTAAGAAAGCTTACGGCGAGTCGTATCTGCTTTTATACTGATCCAAGACGCAATCGCTTCTTTTGGAACCGTAAAATCTTTACCGTCACCGTTATTAAACGTGATTTTTTTCTCAAGAAGTTTATTTAAATCATCTACAAGTTTCTGCGCTGCATCAAGCTTAATAGGAGCGTCAGTGCGTCGAGATGTAACAGAAACTTTTACTGTTTTACCAGGGTGAGCAATTAACTTTTTTACTGCTTCACGAACAGACATAGTTTCTATAGTGCGACCAGGTATACCATCCTCTACCTTGTAAGATTCAGAATCCTTGTCGAAAACTGCACTATAAGGTACAGCGCGATCCTTCTCACGAATAAACTTATGCAATAAGTACGAATCCAAAGCAGAATCATCACGTACAGCTTTCAAGCTCACGGTTTGATGAACCCAAGGCATAATACGAGTAAATAAATTATCTCGCTTAGCATTCATAATAGCTTTTACAGTTGCGTTCTTATCAATCTTGACACCAAGTTGACTCAAATCTGCATCAACACTATTGCCTTGATCGTCACTAATTACTAATTCGCTATGATCCACAGCATTCTGAACAGTCTTGCTTACAGAATCTTCCTGATAGCCAGTGAGATTGCGCGTAATAGAAGCATCACCAAAATCAACACCTGGAGCAACTCGATTGTTGAAATACAAATGAAGTGCAAAAAATGCTGCAGCTAACAAAATAACAAAAATAAGAAGCGAATACATCAACGCCAATGCGGAACGGTTCGCACGATGTTTCTTTGCTTTCGGCTCTACTACTCTAAATGAATCGGTTGCAGTTGAATCGGCAGGAGTTGCATTTGCATACATGCCATAAGATGTAGCATTATTACCAAACACATTCTTCTTATTACCGGCAATATCTTCAACGATATCGTCAACAATGTCTCCAGAAGTATCTTCTTCATCGGCGACTTCGCCTAAATTATCAGCAAGAGTTCCCTCATAATTAACAGAATTATCAGCCATTTGATCTTCTACATGACTTTGAGGAACCTGCATAAAAGCAACAGTTCGTCACTAGCATCATCAGGCATATTACTAGATGTAATATTGAAGGATTCATCTCCCTCAAAATTTTGCTGTAATTCAGCCATATTCAAAACCTCTGCTCAATAATTGTATGCGACAGACACGCTTGCACAGTTTACCACTAGCGACGCACGAAATTAGTATTAGCGAAACATGAGAGCATAACTGGTTACATAACTAGCTATATAACTAGCTAAATATTTAGTACAGAATTAATGCGAATAATACACGTTAAAAAACGAGCAAAGAACAAGCAAAAGCAGCAAAATGCACAATTAACTAGCAACTAGCCGACACCTAATGAGTAACTAATAAACATCTAATACAAGCAATAAAC
>NZ_LXJL01000012.1:0-19175 GCF_001641215.1 Gardnerella sp. 30-4
ACTAGATTTTAATACTTAAAAGGAAGCGATTATTATGGAAAAGCAAGTTGCAACATTAGGTAAAACAATGGTAAAAAACATTGTTACAGGCATTAGCATAGGATGCATTATTTTTACAGTAATGTCTTTTATATCAAGTCTGTTAGCGCATAGTGAGGTTGGAAATAGAATTGCATCTTATGCTGTAGCATCGTTTGTTATAGGCATAGGATATGGAGTGTTCGCTATTTTTTGGTCGAATGAACGCATGTCAAATTTTGCAAAGTTCGTTTTTGCGCTAGTTCCGCCAATTGCTATTCAGTTTATTGTATCGGTGATTGTTGGATGGATTTCGTTCAAAGATGAGCCAGCGGTGATTTGCGGATGGATTGCGTTCACTGTTATTTTACCGATTCCTATTGCTGCAATAATTTATTACTTCGAGAAGAAGAAAGCGAAAGAAATGAACGCTAGACTGCAAGCATTGCGTAAAGAAAGCAAGTAAATTAGTGACAACTAAATAATCAAGTAAAGAATTGAGTGGTGTTCATCTTCGCCGTTGAGGACGAACGCCACTCGATATTGTATGACGCCTACTATAGACGTACTAATTCGGCGTTTTGCGCGACGACCTGCCTGAGCGTTTAAAGCGTAGCGCGCGAAGGCAACTCGGAGTGGAAACTCGCTTAAGTTGGAAGTCCAGTGGACTTCCAACTTAAGCGAGTTTCGTAGTGAGCGCGTTACCCGCGCGAGCGTCCGCGCTCAGTGTGAAAAATCTCAAATCTCTACCGCACTAATATCCACACGACTGAATGACGACGCATTAATCTTTTGCAATAGTTTTGCCGGCAGTAGCTCCAGAAGTCAAGTCCTGAATCTCAGTGATTTCCATAACTGGAACTGCAGCTGGCTTCTTCGTACCTTTTTCTTCGGCCACACGTACCTGTTCTTCGTAAATCGCGTCATCGGTGTGAAGGGTGACGGTTCCGCGGAAGCGATAGCCTTTCTTTTCTGCCAAATTAGCAACTGCTACAACCAGCTGGCTGCCGTCTTGCAAGTTCTTATAATGCTGACCTGCAGTGCGCTCGTGGTAGGCAAGGTGGTTGTCGTCGAGTACGAACATAGACATTTTTGGTCCCAAATCAAGCTCGCCATCTTTGCTTACTGTTGCAATCCAAGCCAAATTATTCGCAATAAATTCTTTCATATCTGCGCTAAGAGTTGCCATAATATTCCTTTCCTAACAAGATTGCGCACTTTCTTCGTACGCAATTTATAAGCCTACATTGCTACATTACGCTGATTTAAAAGTGTATACGAGCGTGTAGCGTAAAAAAATTGTAAGTTGTGATATAAATCACCCAATTCTTCAATAGTTTCGTGGGTGAAATTTATACAGCAAAATACTTGATTGCCACTGTTTTCTGAAGCGTATATCGGAAATTTTACGAAAGAACGCCAGAAAGTTGTACTTTTCACGATTTTACGGCTATTCTGTCTATTTTATAAGCTAAAACGCTTTATAAAAGAAAAATTTTAAAGAATCAACTTTTATAGTTGAAGGGGAAACATTATGAAGGTGAAATATGAAACAGCTAAATCTATAGCTGAACCGCTTTCGGATAAATCGGGCATGCCTCAAGGCAAAAGTGTTCATACTGCTCAGATTATGTTGTTGATTTGTGCTGCTATTTGGGGTGGCAGCTATGTTTCTTCAAAATATGCTCTTGAAGTGTTTCCTGTGCAATGGCTTATGGGCGTTCGTATGGTTGGAGCTTGCACAATTATGGCTGTTATTTTTTTCGGTACACTTCGTAAAACTTTTACAAAAAAGCTTATTGTTCCTTCTTTACTAACTGGAATTACGTATTATGCTACTTTAATTTTGCAAACTGAAGGATTACGTTCAATTGATCCAGGCCGTAGCGCGTTTTTGACAGCAGCATATTGCGTAATTACGCCATTTTCTGCTTGGTTAATCGTCAAGAAAAAGCCAACTCTTTTAGGATTAGTAGCTGCAGTTATGTGCGTTGCTGGAGTAGGTTTTGTGGCATTAAAGCCTGGAATGCTTGTTCTCACATTGTCTTATGGAGATTTCCTTACTTTATTATGTGCTGCAGTTTTTGCTTTTAATCTTACGTTCCTTGCGTATTATTCTCGTAAATATAATCCAGTTACGTTAACTTTTGGGCAATTTGTTGTTTCAGGCGTACTTTTTGTAGCTGGTGCGCTTATTTGTGAGCCTTTGCCAAACTTTAACGCTGCTGATCATTTCTCTATTTTTGCTAATATGTTCTACCTTACAGTGGTAGTAACAGTAGTTGCGCAAATTATGCAAAACTATAGTTTGGTGAATCTTTCTACTGCAAATGCTTCTGTGATTATGTGCACTGAAAGTTTGTTCACGCTTTTATTCTCTACTGTTCTTTTTCATGAGCATGTTTCTAACATGGCTTTTGTGGGATTTGCTTTAATATTTGCTGCAATTATTACTGCAAGCTTAGGTGAGCATTATTGTGATAAAAGAGCGAATTGTGAGCTTTCTTATAAAGATAGAGATTTTGAGGTTGCTAAGTCTTAGGCATTTCAGTTTTGTGTAGCTAAGTTTTATGTATATAAGACTTGTGATTTTGTTGTAAGAATGCTCTGGCAATACTGTGCAATTTTTGCGTAGAGTGATACCATCATTGTTGTAATGATGTTGGTAGTGGAATTTGCATATTTGCCATGCATTTTGGCATTATATTCGCATAAATAGTTAAGGTGCATAAGTGAAGAATTTCTTCAAAGGCATATCGTTTACGCAAGTATTAGCTGGATCGCTCGCTGCAGTGACTTCGTTTTTACTTGCTTCTAAAATTGGTATTGCTGGTTCAGTTATTGGCGTAGCTATTGGTTCTATTGTCTCAGCAGTAGCATCACAGTTGTATCAGAATGTTATTCACGCTTCATCGCGTAAACTTTCGGAAGTGAATCCGAATACTTCTACAGAACAGTCTAATTTTAGTAATGTGTCAGATTCTAGCGTGCGTTCAAATGGTTTAGAGAATGTTGATTCTAAAAGAATTGGAGATGATATTCATATGCAATATTCATCAAATTCGTTGCAATGTAATACTGATCCTTCAGATGACAAAAATATGACTGTTCAAGATGCAAGATCTGGACGCACTGTTAGTTCGCAAGTCCGTAATCCGGAATTAGAAAATACGCGTATTTTGGAATTGTCGAAATTACGTGAACAGCATGAAGAAGACATGGAACTGTCGGAGGGCACAATTCCAGAGCCGGTGCCGTTATCTAAGGTTGTTAGTGGAAACTACGGTTACTCTTCTAGATCTTACCAAAATAGAAACGATCATCGTACAACAATTGTTGTTGCTGTTATAAGTGCTCTTATAGCTGTTATTGTTACTGCAGGTGCTGTTCTTTTGTTTACACAAGGAAAAGGCACAGACAATATTGATAAGCCTGAAGAAATTAGTCATGAGCAACAGCAAAATCAACCGCAACCTAAGCAACGTCTTAATACGAATACTAATCAAGACCATAAGAAATCTCATGATGATTCTGATAGTAAAGATGCTAATGAAGACGAAAATGATGAGCATAGCAATGAAAACGCAGCTGGCTCAACAGGTGGTCATTCTGATAATGATTTAGGTAGTGACACTAACAATGATTCAGGAACGAATTCAGGTGATGCTGCTAGTGGGAATAGTGGATCGGGTGCTGATAGTTCTGATGCAGGTGCTGGATCTGCTGGATCTTCGGGATCTACTGGTTCTTCAAACAATGTAACTTCTCCTGGTAATGGTGATCAATCTGGAAGTGCCAATGGTAACTAGTTCTTGAATTGGTTTGCCGAATTGGTTCTTGAATTGGTTTTCAAATTGGCGACTAAATTGTTAGTAGAATTCGCAGAATTTTTGGAATTTGTAAGTTGAATTCGACACGCCGCATTTGGATAGAGCGGCTATTTGTTGTATTCTATCAAAGGTTCGTTTGAACGGCATAAGTAAAAACGGGGCTATGGCGCAGCTGGTAGCGCATCTCCATGGCATGGAGGGGGTCGGGGGTTCGAATCCCCCTAGCTCCACAAATTTTAAACGTCACCTCTTGTGGGGTGGCGTTTTTTGTTATTATTTTCAATTTTTATGCGCCACGCCGTATTTTTTACAGTTTGTCTGCAAGTCGTACTAATAATGAACACCATCGACCAGAGGTCGCGCTCGACAAGAGTAATAAGCATGAGCTAGGGAAGCGTTAATTGCTTACAAAAGGGGAGAGCGCCGAAGTTTACTGCTTAATCCCAAAAGTAGTGAGCTGGGACTTGGCTTAATATACCAAGGACTGTCGCAGCGAGTCGGCATTCGCTGCGGAGAGCTATCGACACGCTTGCTTTTGCTTGCTTGTTTTGCCTCTGATTGTCATGAAAGGAGGAAAAATGAGTAGCTCATTATCATCTACTGCTGTACAGAATACTCAGCAGAATACTCAGCAAAATAACGATGTTCATCGAGGATTAAAAACCCGCCATATTTCCATGATTGCTTTAGGTGGCAGCATTGGCACCGGCTTATTTGTTGCTAGTGGTGCAACAATCCATATGGCTGGTCCTGGCGGCGCTTTGCTCGCTTATGGTGCGATTGGCATTATGGTCTACTTCCTTATGACTTCCCTTGGTGAAATGGCCACTTTTATGCCTATTAGTGGATCGTTTGCATCGTATTCTGGACGTTTTATTGATCCTGCACTCGGTTTCGCAATGGGCTGGAACTATTGGTTTAATTGGGCTATTACGGTTGCAGTGGACGTTAGTACTGCAGCAATAGTTCTGCAATACTGGTTCCCAACAGTGCCAATATGGATTTTCTCGCTGTCGGTTCTTATGCTTATTTTGGTTATCAATGTGCTTACAGTTAAGTGCTTTGGAGAAACCGAATACTGGCTTTCTATTATTAAAGTGTTGGCAGTAATCGTATTCCTTGTTATCGGTTCGCTTACGATTGTTGGCATTGTTGGCGGCAAAGCGCCATTCTTGCAAAACTTCACTCATAAGGACGCTCCATTTGCAGGCGGTGTTCCTGCAGTGTTGTGTGCTTTCGCTATTGCAGGCTTCTCTTTCCAAGGAACTGAGCTTATTGGTATTACTGCAGGCGAGTCTGCAACTCCTGAAAAGAGTATTCCAAAGGCTGTAAAGCAAGTGTTCTGGCGTATTCTTCTCTTCTACATTCTTGCTATTTTCGTTATTGCTTGCATTATTCCTTATACTGACAAGAACTTACTTGGTTCTGATGTAACTGATATTGCTATTAGCCCATTCACGCTCGTGTTCCAGCGTGCAGGTCTTGCAGCTGCTGCAGCAGTTATGAATGCTGTTATTTTGACTTCTGTTATTTCTGCAGCAAATTCCGGCATGTATGCTTCAACAAGAATGCTTTATTCGCTCGCAAAAGAAGATAATGCTCCAAAAGTATTTGGCAAGGTAAGTCTTCGTGGTATTCCTGTTCCTGCGTTGATTGCTACATTTGTAGTTGCTTTATTTACTTTCTTTATGAGTATTTTTGGCGATCAAATATACATGTTCCTGGTTGCCGCAAGTGGTTTGACTGGTTTTATTGCTTGGGCTGGTATTGCTGCAGCTCATTATCGCTTCCGTAAGGCATACTTGGCTCAAGGTCATTCTTTAGATGAATTAGTTTACCGAGCAAAGTGGTATCCGTTTGGTCCTATTGTTGCGTTCTTCTTATGCATTCTTGTTATTGTTGGTCAGGATTTGCATTCATTTGCAACGCTTAACTGGCAGGCTATTGGAATCACGTACATGTCTGTGCCGCTATTTATCGTTCTATACATTGGTTATAAGATTAAAAATCATACTCGAGTAATTCCTCTTGAAGAAGTCGATTTAACTCATGTTCGAGTAGCAAAATGAACGAATAGTTTATAAAGGTCAACATCGTTTACGATGTAGAGTTAGATAATGTAAAAGCTCCCAGCGTATATCACTGGGAGCTTTTACATTGAGTCAGATAACAGAGCAATATGTTTTATGGTTGTTGTGAACCTGCTATTATGTCCGGGGCTGGTTTTTTATCTGAGGAATCTTGTTCGCCCTTTTTTGCTTTACCATCCGGATCTTTTTGACCATCATTTCCTTTAGGTTTTTCAGCACCAGCTCCGCCTTCGCTGCCTTTTTTGATTGGTGGTTTTCCGTTTTCTTTATCTTCTTCGCTGGTGTTTTTTCCTTTGGGTTCAGTGCAATTTTTATCTCCTTTTTTGCACTGTGGATTTTCTGCATTACTATTTTTTTCAGGCTTTTTGTTAGTCTTTGTTTCAGGCTTTTTCTCAGTCTTCTGTTTCTTAGTGTCTTGAGTATTTGTCGTCGGCGCTGGTGTTGGCTTTGGCTTTGGTGGGACAACATTTGAACGCTGAATTACAATTCCAGTCGATTCATTTATCTCTTGCTTCTTTGTTTCTTCGTCTTGTTTGTCTTTGTCTTTATCTTTTTTGTTATTTTCATCGATTAATGTAACAGCCAACTCGCGCACTTTTTTTGCTTTGACTGCATACCATTCAGAAGCAGCTAAAGCTTCTGCGCTTTGGGAACCAAGTTCTTCAGGAGAGTTTGCTGTGCAAGATACTGCATCAGGAACCTTTTCGCTCATGATTTTAGCAAGTTCTTTTGCGTTATCAGAGTCACCTTTTGTGAGATCTGTTATTACGCTGTTGTGTACTAAACTTTTCCATACGGCATTGGCTTTAGAAACTTGCGCAACTTTTATTTCGCACTGTCTGCGAGCTGCTTTAGTGCGTTCAGTTTGCTTCATGTACCAAAGTGTGCCAACTGTGCCAAGAGCTAAAGCTAGCACAACAATTCCTGCTATGAGAATAATGAGCTTTTTCTTTTGGTTCGTTTCAACATTATCGGAGCTATGTTGATTCATATTTGTCCTCTGTTATCTATTGCTGCTCAACATTAGCGCATTTGAATACGCAACTTGTTTATATAATACGCCAAAATGTTTATGTTAGCCACGCTCATGAGCGCTAAACAATTAAGATTTTGCTTGTGGATGCAAGTCGTAATATTTAACGCAAAAAGCCACTGGAAAACCAGTGGCTTTATGGCTCCTGCGGCTGGGCTTGAACCAGCGACCATTCGATTAACAGTCGAACGCTCTGCCAACTGAGCTACGCAGGAATATCTTGTGCTCAACTAAGCGCTGTGCACAAGACATTTATATTACACGGAATTTTCAAAGATGCAAATATGGCGTGTTTTGGCGTGTCGAAATAGTGATTATAAGCATATGTTTTATCCACAATGCTTTAAAAGCTTATGATTTTCGCAAATTAGCTGCAAAACTTTTATAAAAGTCGTTTTATAAAAATATGGATGGGGAATATATGTGTATTCGCAAAAATTATGGATTATATTACAAAATATCTGCCTGTTTGGGGATTTTTATAATCTCAGTTATTTTATTAGATGCGCTGTTTTTACAACCCGAAATTTCGCAAAATAATCATCATCTTAAATATTATGTTGTAGAATCTGCTGTGACATGTTACCACAAGTGTGCTCTTTCTAAAGGTGATTATAGTGAAAAAACATGCAAGTCAGCTATGCAATGGCCTGTGAAACCTGCACAAATAGTAAAAGCTTTTAATCCTCCGCCTAAACCTTGGATGGCTGGGCATCGTGGCGTAGATTTAGCTGCAAGCACAGGGACTCCTTTATTTGCGCCTGCAGATGGCGTTATTAGTTTTGCTGGTAAAGTCGCTGGTAAATCAGTTGTGACTATTAGGCATGGTGAACTGACATCCACTTTTGAGCCTGCTGTAACAAAGTTTAGCGTTGGGGTTTTTGTGAAAAGAGGCCAGAATTTTGCACATGTCGAAGGAGGTTCGGACCATTGCGGCACAACTTGTGTGCAGTGGGGTTTAAAGCGCAAAAATCGCACATATGCTGATCCTGGAGGAATGACTGTTAAGCGTCGCATTGTGCTTAAGCCTGTGGAATAAGCACGATAATATATTTGTATCGTAGATATTTGTAGATAAATGAACAAAATTGATTACAATCTTGTAGATATTCGCATATGCGAAGGCTTGCAAATCGCGTATAGTAAAGATATACGTCAATTCAGCAGATAGAGGAGCTAATATGCAAGAATATTCTCGTCCACTTGATGAGTCTATTGATACAGATGTTAATGTTTTCTCACTGCTAGAAGAGCGAGCAGAGCGCAATCCTAATGGTTCTTTGGTTGAATACGTTGGAGCTGACGGCGTTTGGAAGTCATATACTGCTGAAGAATTTAGAGATAAGGTAATAGCTGTTGCTAAAGGCTTTATTGCTAGAGGAGTAATGCCTGGTGATGCTGTGTCAATTATTGCTCACACTTCATGGCAATGGACAGTTCTTGATATGGCTATTATGTCTATAGGCGCATTGACAGTGCCAATTTATGAAACAAGCTCTTCGCTGCAAATACAACATATTGTTCAAGATTCTCAAGTATGTTCAATATTTGTGGAGTCTCCTGAAATGTTGCCAAAAGTAGAGGCTGTTCAGGAAGAATGTCCTACTCTTCACGACGTATATGTAATGAATCGTGGTGCTATCGACGCGTGCATTGAATACGGTAAAGCAGTAACTGATGCTGAATTTTATGAGCGAGTGCACGCTGTTAATGGAAGTGACATAGCAACAATTGTATACACTTCAGGTTCAACTGGTGAGCCAAAAGGAATTGAGCTTACTCATAGCAATTTTGTTTTTATTGCTAAATCAGGTGTTATTTCTATGCCAGATATTGCGTTAAAAGACAGCCCGCGTCTTTTGCTGTTCTTGCCTCTTGCGCACGTTTTTGCTAGGTTTATGCAATTGTTCTGCTTTGCTGGAAATATAACTCTTGGTTTGACGAGTAATTTGAAAACTGTATTGTCTGATTTTCAAACTTTTAAACCAACATTTATTCTTGGTGTTCCACGCATTTTTGAGAAGATTTACAATGCTGCTTCTCAAAAAGCAGGCAGGGGAGTAAAAGGTTTTATTTTTGCTTATGCGTCTAAGGTTGCTCGCGAATGGTCTCGCGCTCAGCAGTCTAGTTCAATGGTTCCTCCAATGCTTGCTCTTAGCCATTCAATATGTAAAAAATTAGTGTATGCTCCACTACTACACGTATTTGGAGGCTCTGTTTCATACGCTATTTCGGGCGGCGCTCCTTTAGATTTGTCGATTGCGCATTTCTTTAATGGTATTGGTTTGCCTCTTCTAGAAGGCTATGGAATGACAGAAACTTGTGCACCTTCTATGGTGAATCCTACGACAGGTTATCGCATTGGTACCGTTGGTTTGCCTGTAAAGGGTGTATCTGTTGCTATTGCTGACGATGGTGAATTGTGCATTAAGAGTCCTGCAGTATGCAAAGGCTACCATAATAATCCTGAGCTTACCAAACAGCAGATTGTAAATGGCTGGTTGCATACGGGAGATTTTGGGTCTTTAGACGATGACGGTTTTGTGCGTATTACAGGCAGAAAGAAAGATCTTATTATTACTGCTGGCGGTAAGAACTTATCTCCAAATGCGTTAGAAGCTTCATTAATGTCTTCACCTATTATTTCTCAAGCTGTTGTTATTGGAGACAGGAAGCCGTTTGTTTCAGCAATTATTGCGCTCGATTTATCAGAAGTAAATACTTGGCTTTCTTCGCGTGGCGCATGCCCTGTACGGTCTTTAAAGGAGGCTTCACGTAACGGTATTGTGCGAGCAGAAGTTGAGCGTGCTGTTAGCAAAGCAAATGAGCTAGTTTCTAGAGCTGAGTCTATTCGCAAGTTCGAAATAGTTCCAGATGAGTTTACTCAAGCAAACGGTTTGATTACGCCAAGTTTAAAGGCGCGTCGTCAAGTTGTTGTAGAGCGTTATAACGACCTTATCGAACATGTTATTTATGCTCCACGCAAACGTTAGCTGCGTGTAAATTCGTAGAATATAGTTTGAAGTTAGCCTGAAGATACAGATTGCGTTCCACAAATTATATTTCACAACTTGCATCCAAAAATTGTATTTACAAGCCTGCGTCTGCTAATGATACGTAGCCTGGGTCAATTAAACGTGACTTTAGATTTGTTGCGCTTACTGCCACTAGTCGCTCGTTAACAGTAGGGACAGTTTCCCCGTGTTCAATTTTTGTTTGCACTGTAGCGATTTTTTTGTCAAGTTTACCGTTTCTGTTCAAAGAATAACAAGTAGCAGTAAGATCTTGAACAATCTGCTTATGATTTTCTATAGTTGTCATCCATTGCTTTCCGCTCACAATGTTTGGCATAATATTTTTGTACGCGCCATAACCAGTTATTACTGGCCATTTCTTTGCTTCTGATTCTTCTTCCTCATCTTTTTTCTGCTGTTGTTGTAACTCTTTTTCGGTTTTCTTCGCAGAATCTTTTGGAGCAGGAACTGGTCTTTTATTAAGATCTCGTTTCCCTATGAAGTTTCCGATAACGTCCGGCAAATTGAAAGATGGGTTTATATCTGCTGCGCTTCCTTCATAACCGAGATCGTTTAGTGCTTGTACGGCTTGTAAAGCAATTTGATCATCGAGTGCAATAATTCCATCAACGCGATGCCTTGAGTGTGAAAAAAGACTTGTACTTCTCGTAATTCGTTTTGTTAACTCATTTTTCACAGAGTCAGCTACATCTGCGTCGAAAGCAACATTGGTCCAGTCTTTTTCGCTACTATTCACATTCAGTCTTCCAGAAGTGCTTATTAATGTCCCCGAAGCAAAATATGGTCTCAAAACTTTCCAAATGCCAGCGAATGCTTCTTCAGCAAAATCATCATGGAATGCTGTTTCGCTATTTGCATGCGTATTGTTGTTAGAATCATCATCCTCGCTTGCTTCGTCGCTGTTATTTTGTTGATTATTATTGTTTGCATTAATATTTTTTTGATTGTGACATGGCAAAAGAACTTCAATGTAGCGTGGATTTTCTTTAGTTGCACGATCTAGAGCGATTTTTTGTACCAGAGTTGTTGCTTGAATTTCGCCAATGGTTCTTGCGTCAGATAAATGGAACATCACATCAGGTTTGAAACCGCTAACACGTCGTGAGAGCATAACAACGTGTATTCCTGCCTTTTTTGCTAGGCTAAGTGATGATGCCAATCGTTTTTCTGCATTAAGCTCATCTTTGGATGATTGAGAGTTATCGGCATTTTGTAAATTTAAGTCCTGAGTATTTGATTTTTGCGTATTTTCAGAATTAGACGCAGGTAATGTTGCATAATCTCCATAGTTATTATTGCCGTTTTTGTTAGTCCATGGAGCTATAACAATTGTCGTTTTGCTTAATTGTTTTTTGACTTTTGAATTTTCGGAAACAGAATTGTGCTTTTCTGAATTATTCTGTTTTGCATTGTTCAATGAGCTTAGCAAATTTACTACATAATCTTGCACATCGCGGCTTTGTTCTGAAAGGCTAGAAGAAGTTTTAGTAGTAATAGAATTATCGTCAAATCCCTTATCTTTTAACGATTTTATTAATTCTGGGACCAGTATATCCCACGTGCTTAGAGGCTTATTACGTGTTATTGCCAATCCATCTGATGGAGTAAAAACAATAACGTTACCGTGGTTCGCTTGTTCTTTATTTTCAGATTTTAAAGAAGTTTTTGTTGAACTTGCGCACGAGCTAACAACAAAAAGCATCGTAACTAATGCTGTCAGCATAACTAAAGAACGATGCATAGTTCTGTTGCACAAACGAATCATAGTAGTGACCTCTCGTTTCGTGGTCTATCTGTTGCTGTCTATATGTGTTCTACTTGTAACTATCTTCTAACATTGTATATAGCCGTGTGCTAAATACTTACATTGCTATTTTAGTGAGCAAAATTATCTTATAGAACTTTTTATAAGACTTTCGCACATATTACGGTATTCGCTCACGTAGCCTCCACCAAAGAACACGCAATGTCCTGCAATAGGGTAGAGCTGCCAAATAATCATGCGCTGCTCAAAACCTGCTTTAAGTGGATGAACAGACTGATAGCCGTCTAAAATCTGCTTAAAATAGCTGATTCCAAATAAATGAAGCATAGCTAAATCTTCTTCGCGGTGCCCACCATGTGCTGCAGGGTCGATTAGAACAGCTTCAGTGTGTTCGCCGTCTGAACTTTTAGTCCATAACACGTTTCCGCTCCACAAGTCTCCGTGAACTCGAGCAGGCTTATCTTCTGCAGCTTTTCCTAATAAATCAGGCAGCGCATCAATAACTTCGTTTGTAAGATCTAAGTCGCTTTTAGTAAGCTCTCCGCGAGCAATCCCAAGCTCAACCATAGGGCGCAATCGTCCGTCCGCAAGGTAGTCAATAACATTACTCCAAGTGCCAGTTGGCATTTCAACTGGATCACTTAAAGGTCCAAAATAGCATGTGCCATCGTAATCTGCTGGTGCTTCACCAAAATATTTTGCACCGTAATCGTGCATATGAGCGAGCGCTGCACCAAACTCAAATGCAGCAAGTGGTGTTGCTGAGTGAGTGTCAATGCGCTCAATATTAAGGTAACCGTTTCCCCAATCAAATACTTCAGCCACTCTAGGGCCGCCGTATTTGTGAGCTTCAGAAAGCCATTTTAAGCCTTTACCTTCGCATTCAAAGAAACGCTCAGGCGCGTATAATCTACTTTTCTTATATACAGCGTTGTTCATAGAAGCCTTCTTAACGTAGTAGCGCATACGAAACATGCGCTACATACTTAATAAAATATTTATTAATAAATTAAATTATTCCCAAGCTCACTATTTTACTGAAGTATTAGCACAATGAGCGATGCTGCGTTTAATTTGCAATAAGATGAGTACAATACTTACGCCAAGTAGGATGTGTCCGATTCCTGCTAAACCAGTTATGGCAAAATCTATAGATGGACTGAGATGTAGACGTAGTACTTGTGCAATTCCACGAGTAATCATCATTACTGCTGTTAGGTTGAGTCCAATATGATAAGTTATTAAGATTCTCGTAGTTTTTTCGTTACTAAAACTGAAGTTTTTCTCAACTAGTATAAGTAACAGAAAAACAACCATGCCAAGCATAAAGTAGTGTGTGTGAACTACAGCAAGCATACTTTTTGCATGGAAAGCATTAAATTTTGTAAATTCGCGATAAAAGACGCCGCCAATCATGGCGAGGACAGCATACAACAAAGACGTATTAATATAACGTTTCATAACATGGTTCATAGTAACTTCCTTACGTAGAGTGATAGTCAAATATTCACTAGTAATGTTGCTGGTGTTGCAAGTGTTTGTAAGCGCTATTGCATAGTATGAGTGTTTTTGTAACGCGGATATACAGTTTTAGCAAATTGATAACCAAAAAGTAATCCTGCTAAGGCTAATGCGGAGCCTAATCCCGTATAAAACACGGCAATAAAGCGTTCTGGAGCGATATTTGTTGCACGAAGAACAATTCCAAAAGTCATCATAAAAGCCATGATTATAAAAGATTTAACGTCAAAGAATTTAAGGAAAAACTGCTTTTCTTCCACATAGCCGTTAATTCTTTGAGTATGTTTTTTAACGAGTTTTCCAAAAATAAGGAATTGGAATATTGCAAAAACTAATAACGATAAAGCGTAATTTAGTGGCTGCAAATAATTTGGGTATGCCAATAAGCCAATCTTAAGAATATTAAAACCAGCAGCTCCCCAAACTAAGCAAGCAATAAGAAGTAACGTATTTTTTTGTACTTTCAATTCACAACCWMTTTAATATTTATARTTTAAAACCAATACAACAATAAACACTGCATTCATACCGCACATTCAACAAGGTAGGTTTCTCGTGGTATTTCGCGTATATGTGGAAAAACGCACTGGTTTTGACGTTCAAGCGCAACAGCTTTTACATGAGCTTAGGGAGATTCTTGGCATAAGCGCGATTACTTCCGCAAGAATTATTAACCGTTATGACGTTGAAGGTATCAGCAAAGATTTATTCGACAATGCTGTGCAAACAGTATTGAGCGAACCTCCAGTTGATAATACTTACGATTACTTGCCTATTGAAACCGACGAGCACGTATTTGCTGTAGAATTTTTGCCTGGTCAATTCGATCAGCGTGCGCAATCTGCTAGCGAATGCATTCAACTTATTAGTCAAGGTGAACGCCCAACAGTGCGCACTGCTAGAGTAATCGCTTTAAAAGGTAATCTTGACGAAAAAGCACTAAACGATATTAAACACTACGTTATTAATCCTGTTGAAGCGCGAGAAGCTTCACTTGATGAGGTAAAAAGTTTACAGCGAGAAGCAGTTGTACCATCTGATGTAGAAGTAATTAGCTCATTTAACGATTTAGACGAAGCTGGATTACAAGACTTTATTAATACTCGCGGTTTGGCAATGGATTTGGCTGACGCAAAGTTCTGCCAGAAGTATTTCTGTGAAGAACATAGAAATCCTACTATTACAGAAATTCGCGTTATTGATACGTACTGGTCCGACCACTGCCGTCACACGACTTTTGGCACCGAGCTTACAGATATTTCTATTGACGATAACACTGTTCAAGAAGCATTTAGCCGTTATCTTGATTTGCGAAAAGAACTAAATCGCGAAAATAAGCCTGTTTGCCTTATGGATATGGCAACTATTGGCGCAAAATACTTAAAGCATACTGGCGAGCTTAAAAATTTGGACGAGTCAGAAGAAATCAACGCTTGCACAGTAAAAGTTAAAGTGGACGTAAACGGTCACGACGAAGATTGGCTGTTCCTGTTTAAAAACGAAACACATAATCATCCTACAGAGATTGAGCCTTTCGGTGGAGCTGCAACTTGCATTGGTGGCTGCATCCGTGATCCTCTTTCTGGACGCTCCTATGTGTATCAAGCAATGCGAGTAACTGGTGCTGCAGATCCACGCACGCCTATTAGCGAGACTTTAAACGGTAAGCTTCCGCAGCGAAAAATCGTAACTTCTGCCGCCGCAGGATACTCTTCTTACGGAAATCAAATTGGTTTAGCTACTGGCGAAGTGCATGAACTTTATCATCCGGGTTATGTTGCAAAACGTATGGAGGTTGGTGCGGTTGTTGCCGCTACCCCAGCCGACCATGTGCGCAGAGAAACTCCAGCTCCTGGCGATGTGATTATTCTTCTTGGCGGACGCACTGGCAGAGATGGCATTGGTGGTGCTACCGGCGCTTCTAAAGCTCAAGATGTTGAAAGTATTGAAGAGTGCGGAGCTGAAGTTCAAAAAGGTAATGCTCCTATTGAGCGAAAACTCCAACGACTTTTCCGACGCAAGGATGCTTGCCAACTTATTAAGCGTTGCAACGATTTTGGCGCTGGCGGCGTTTCTGTCGCAACTGGCGAAATTGCCGACGGCTTAACTATTAATCTCGACAAAGTTTCTAAAAAGTATGAAGGTCTCGATGGCACTGAGCTTGCTATTTCTGAATCTCAAGAGCGCATGGCTGTCGACGTTGCGTCAAGTGATGCTGAAGAATTTTTGAAGTATGCTCGTGAAGAAAATCTTGAAGCAGAAATAATAGCGACTGTTACTGAAGAAGCGCGAATGCGAATGACTTGGCGTGGAAAAACCATTGTTGACTTAAGCAGAGCATTCTTAGCTTCTAATGGCGCTCCAAAACAGCAGATACTGCATATTGAAAGTGGAGAATCTTACGAAACTCCATGGCAGAATCAGTCAAATTTGCCGTTAGAAAAGCGCATGCATAACTTAGTTTCGGATATTAATATTGCTTCAAATAAAGGCTTATCTGAACGATTTGATTCTACTATTGGCGCTGCTACTGTGCTTATGCCTTTTGGCGGTCGCCGTCAGCTTACTCCTGCTCAAGCTATGGTTGCTAAATTCCCAGTATTTGGCGAAACAAACACAGCTTCCGCAATGGCTTGGGGCTTTAATCCGTATTTAATGGAAAAAAACCAATTCACTGGTGCCTATGTTGCTGTTGTTGAATCATTGGCAAAGCTAGCAGCTAGCGGTTTCACGCGCGAACGTGCTTACTTGAGTTTGCAAGAATATTTTGGCAAGCCTCACGATATTCCAGAGCGTTGGGGAAAGCCAGCTGCAGCAGTTCTTGGTGCTTTAAGTGCACAGCTTGATTTTGGAGTTGGTGCTATTGGCGGCAAAGATTCTATGAGCGGCAGTTTTGAGAATCTGGATGTGCCACCAACTTTGATTTCGTTTGCTGTTTCTACCGGAGACGCACGTTTAACTGTTTCACCTGAATTTAAGGGTGTAAATCATAAAGTTATACGTATTGCTCTAAAGTATAAATCCGACGGAATCACTCCAGAAAAAGAAAGCTTCCTGAAAGCACTAGAAATTGTAGAAAATATTACGAAAAACAAGCAAGCTCTTGCTATATCTACTCCTGGCTACGGTGCTAGCGCAGAAAGCTTATTCAAAATGACGCTTGGAAATCATATTGGTCTTAAATTATTCAACAATTTAAGCGACGATGATTTATTTAAGCCAGCATATGGAAGCTTCTACGTTGAACTCAAGGAAGACGCTGAAGTTCCATCTTTAGCTAATACAAGCTTGGTTGACGTTGAGATTGTTGGCGAAACAACTGAAAATTACGCAATTACTTCATCAAATAGCGAAGAAATTGATTTAAGTGATTTGCAAAAGGTTTGGGAAAGCGAACTTTCCTCAATCTTCCCGTACAAAAAGCCTGGCGAGATTGTAGAAACTATTAATAACAAAACTAATGTTTCTACTACAAATCACATGCACATAGGAAAACTAAAGCCGCTTTCGCATCCTCGCGTTATTATCCCAGTTTTCCCTGGAAATAATTGCGAATACGATACTCAAGCTGCTTTTGAAAAAACTGGAGCAGACGCTCATACGCTTATTATTAATAATTTAAGCGCAAAAGATATTGCACAATCAGCTGAGAAATTGGTTGAAGAGATTAAAAAGAGTCAAATTGTAATGATTCCGGGAGGCTTCTCCGGAGGCGATGAGCCGGACGGTTCTGCGAAATTCATTACAGCATTCTTTAGGAATCCAGCAGTAACAGACGCAGTTCGTGACTTGCTTAATAATCGTGACGGTTTAATGCTTGGAATTTGCAATGGCTTCCAAGCGCTTATTAAGCTGGGCTTGGTTCCTTTTGGAGATATTGTTCCTATGGATTCTAACTGCCCAACTCTTACCTACAACACTATTGGCAGACACCAAAGTAGGATTGTTCGCACTAGAGTTGCTTCAAATCTTTCACCATGGTTAGCAAATACGCAAGTTGGAGACATGCATACTGTTGCAATTTCTCATGGAGAAGGTCGCTTTATTGCTACTAACGAAGTTATGGAAAAGCTTATTAAAAACGGTCAAATAGCTACACAATATGTTGACAGCAATGGCGTACCAAGTATGAGCTTAAACGTAAATCCTAATGGCTCAATGATGTCAGTAGAAGGTATTACAAGCCCAGACGGTAGAGTTTTTGGAAAAATGGGACATTGCGAGCGCGCAGGTCGTGACTTGTATGTCAATATTCCTGATTTCCATGAGCAACCATTGTTTGAAGCTGGCGTTGAATATTTCACTGCATGAGCTTTAGTTTACAGTTGCAAAACTTGTATCAAAATAACTACAAATTCGACGATTACAATCATCGATTATTAGGGGGTATGAATGTCTGCAGAACTTGAAGATATTCACGAAGAATGCGGCGTATTTGGTGTGTGGGGTCATCAAGATGCAGCTAGGCTGACATATTTTGGACTTCATGCGCTACAGCATCGAGGACAAGAAGGTGCCGGCATTGTATCTAACGACAATGGCAAACTGCATGGGTATCGCGGATTGGGATTGCTAACTCAAGTATTTAGCAATGAACAAGTTATGGATCGTCTTACTGGAAACAGGGCTATCGGTCACGTGCGATATGCTACTGCAGGTTCTGGAAGCGTTGATAACATTCAGCCTTTCCTATTCCGTTTCCACGATGGAGACGTAGCTCTTGCGCATAACGGAAATTTGACAAATTGCACTAGCCTACGTAATTCCTTGGAAGATAAAGGCTCAATATTCCACTCAAATTCTGATACTGAAATATTGATGCATTTGATTCGCCACTCCAGTAAAGCAACTTTTATGGATCGCCTAAAAGAAGCTTTACAAACTGTTCATGGCGGTTTTGCTTACTTATTGCTTACTCAAGATGCACTAATCGGAGCGACTGATCCAAATGGTTTCCGCCCTCTTTCGCTTGGTCGTATGAAGAACGGCGCATACGTGCTCGCTTCTGAAACTTGTGCGCTTGATATTGTGCGAGCAGAGTTTATTCGCGATATTGAGCCTGGCGAAATCATTGTTATTAATGACGATGGCTACACTATTGAGCAATATACGAAGCATGTACAGCATGCAGTATGCTCAATGGAATTTATTTATTTCGCTCGCCCAGATTCTAATATTTACGGTATTAATGTTCATTCTGTGCGAAAGCGTATGGGTGCGCGTTTGGCTAAAGAATCTCCTGTTGAAGCAGATATGGTTATTGGAGTACCTAATTCTTCACTTTCTGCTGCTGCAGGATACGCTGAAACAAGCGGAATTCCAAACGAAATGGGATTGATTAAAAACCAGTATGTTGCACGCACTTTTATTCAACCGACGCAAGAATTACGCGAGCAAGGCGTTCGTATGAAACTTTCTGCTGTTCGTGGTGTGGTTGCAGGAAAACGCGTTATTGTTATTGACGATTCGATTGTTCGCGGAACTACTTCTAAGCGCATTGTGCAATTGCTTCGAGAAGCTGGCGCTAAAGAAGTGCATATGCGTATTTCTTCCCCTCCGCTTAAATATCCTTGCTTCTACGGTATCGATATTCAAACTACGAAGGAACTTATTGCAGCAAAGCATTCAGTTGAAGAAATTCGCGAATATATCGATGCTGATTCCTTAGCATTTTTGTCTTTAGATGGATTAGTCGAGTCGATTGGATTAAAAAAGCCTGCTCCTTATGGCGGTTTGTGCGTTGCTTACTTTAATGGCGACTACCCTACTGCACTAGACGATTACGGCGAAGAATTCTTGGCTTCACTTACTCCTGAAGAACGCGAACATTTGCAAGAAGTAAGGAAACATAGTAAATATTCGCACGAAAATCTTATATAACTT
>NZ_LXJL01000120.1:0-3598 GCF_001641215.1 Gardnerella sp. 30-4
AGATGTGTATAAGAGACAGATGCAGGCTCTTCTGGAGCTACAGTATGGTGATTTTCATCGCCTTTTTGAGGCTCCTTGTATCCAAGATTCACATCTAAAAGTCGCTCCGCCTCAATCTCATCAATCTTTTCAGACAAAGCAATTTCGGAAATTAAAATACTGCGAGCGCGAGCAAGCATTCGCTTTTCTCCTGCAGACAAACCATGCTCATCAACATCTCGCTGAGATAAATCACGAACTACTTCAGCAATATTGTTAACATCGCCAGTAGCAATCTTCTCTACATTAAGCTTGTAGCGTCTAGACCAATTCATTTCTTTTTCAACTATTGGAGTACGCAAAATCTCAAAAACTTTTGCAACTTCTTGCGCTCCAACAATGTCTCGCACGCCAACTTTTTTAACATTATCGACAGGTACGTTAATTTCTAAACCATCAGATGATAACACTACCAATCGTAAATATTGACGAGTTACACCTTTTACGGTGCGCTCACTAATTTCTTCAACACGAGCCGCACCATGACGAGGATAGACGACCATATCGCCGACTTGATATTCCACAGAACCCTCCGTATGCACAGAAAAACTCATAACAGTTTCCCATAAGGTCACGACTTGAAAAAATTTTCATATTTTTTTCACAATAGCGCGAAACACACGCGACTTACAGCAATAAAGCATGTATGATAGTCAGCATGAGTACAGTTACTAACATCAATGAAGATGCAGTCGCAGTCCCAGTCCGACAGGACGTATTAGCTGCGGTGAGCAATGCAGAATATTACAATCCACATGAGGTTCTCGGAGGTCACCTTGGAACTGGCAAAGGTGCCGACACTGTAACCGTCCGCGTATTGCGCCCTATGGCAAAGAAAGTTGTTATTCTTACTAAGAACGGTGAATACGAAGCTAAACACGAATATAACGGCATCTTTACAGCTGTTATTCCTGCAGTAAAGCACACAAAAACAAAGTCTTGGTCTGTTCCTAGTTATCGCGTTTACACTGTGGAAATAGACGGTTCTGAATCCACAGATGACGATCCTTATCGTTATTTGCCTCAAATTGGCGAACTTGACATGTACTTATTTGGAGAAGGTCGTCACGAACGTCTTTGGGAAGCATTAGGCGCACATGTCAAAACAATAACAGATTCATGGGGGCTTATATCTCCTGAAACTGGAAAGATGGTAAAGAAAGTTACTGGTACTGCTTTCTCAGTGTGGGCACCAAATGCTCGTGCAGTACGCGTAGTTGGTAACTTTAATTACTGGAATGGTCGTCGCCACGCTATGCGCTCGCTCGGCTCTTCTGGTATTTGGGAACTTTTTATTCCAGGAGTTACAGCGGGCGAAGTATATAAGTACGAAATTCTTACGCAATCTGGTAATTGGATTATGAAAGCCGATCCAATGGAGCGCTCTCATGAAGTTCCACCAAACACAGGATCTGTTGTTGTTGATTCTGAGTTTAAGTGGCACGATACCGATTGGATGAATAAGCGCGCGAAAACAGACGCTCACAACGGTCCAATAAGCATTTACGAAGTGCAAGCTAACAGCTGGAATCGCGATCTGAGTAATTATCGCGAACTTGCTGATCATTTAGTTGATTATGTGCAAAGAGAAGGCTTTACTCACGTCGAGTTCATGCCGCTGACGCAATATCCATTCTCTGGGTCTTGGGGATATCAGGTAACAGGTTATTATGCAGTCGATTCTCGCCTTGGCTCCCCTGATGACTTTAAGTACTTGATAGATAAACTCCATAAAGCAGGTATTGGCGTCGTTATGGATTGGGTTCCAGCTCACTTCCCTAAGGATGACTTTGCACTCGGTCGTTTTGATGGCACAGCATTGTATGAGGATCCTGATCCTATGCGAGGCGAGCATCCTGATTGGGGTACTTACATCTTCAACTTTGGTCGTCATGAAGTTCGTAACTTCTTGGTTGCTAATGCTTGCTTCTGGCTTGACGAATACCATGTTGACGCGTTGCGCGTTGACGCAGTTTCTTCAATGCTTTACTTGGATTACAGCCGTGAAGCAGGACAGTGGAGACCAAACATCTACGGCGGACGCGAAAATCTTGAAGCAATTGACTTCATTAAGGAAGCAAACGCAACTGCATACAAGAATAATCCTGGCATCATGATGATTGCTGAGGAATCCACTGCTTACCAAGGCGTAACTGCACCAACCGATATGGGCGGCTTAGGATTCGGTTTGAAGTGGAATATGGGCTGGATGCACGACACTTTGCAATACCTTAAAGAAGAACCAATTAACCGTCGTTGGCATCATAACGAAATTACATTCTCAATGGTTTATGCATACTCTGAGCATTATGTGTTGCCATTAAGCCACGATGAAGTTGTGTACGGTAAGGGTTCGTTACTTGGAAAGATGCCAGGCGACGAATGGCAACAATTCGCAGGATTACGCGCATTGCTTGCATACCAGTGGTCTCATCCAGGAAAGAATCTTCTGTTCATGGGTGGGGAAATTGGACAATCCAGCGAATGGAACTTCAATACTTCACTTAACTGGAATGAGCTACAATGGCCGTTCCATCAAGGTGTGCAAAAGCTTGTTGCAGATTTGAATACTCTGTATAAGAGCTCTCGTGCATTCTGGAGTCAAGACTTTACTCCTGATGGTTTCCAGTGGCTTACGAGCGACGATTCCGATCACAATACTTTAAGCTACATGCGTATTGGCGACAACGGAGAAGAAATCGTTGTAGTAGTAAACTTCTCAGGTCAAGCATGGCAAGACTATCAGGTTGCGCTACCAAAAGGTGGACAGTGGGAAGAGATACTCACAACTGATGATGCAAAGTATTGCGGATCTAATATTCACAACGGCACATTCACTGCTGCTGCTGAAGAGTATCATTCTCGACCATACTCTGCAAGAATCACTGTTCCAGCGTTAGGTGCGGTATTCTTGAAACCAGTACAACACTGAAAGGTCTTTTTAAAATATGCTAAACGCTCCATCAGCTAGCGTAAATGCTCGTACGATTCTCGTTGTTGAGGATGAGCCAGATCTTGCTACAGCAATTGCACAACGCATTACTGCACAAGGCTGGAGAGCAAGAGTCGCTGCAGATGGAGCGTCTGCTGTTAGAGCTGCTGAACAACTAAAACCCGATCTCATAATTATGGATGTTATGCTTCCTATTATGGATGGGATTGAAGCAACTCGACGAATTATCTCCAAAATGCCTGTTCCTATCCTCATGTTAACAGCACGCGATGCAGAAGCCGATAAAATTGTTGGCTTAAGCGCAGGCGCAGATGATTACATGACTAAACCATTTTCGCCACGTGAGTTAATTGCTCGTTGCGCAGCATTGCTGAGACGCGTAGAACGCGCATCGCAAATAGCAAAGACAATGGAACATGAACGAACAATTAATTTTGGGTCACTTATTATTAGACCTCGTCAAAGACTTGTAACTTTAAACGACAAAGAGGTACATTTTACACCAACTGAGTTTGATTTGCTCGCTACTCTAGCTCGTCATCCTCATACCGTATTTAAGCGTGAAGAGTTACTTGAAGAGGTGTGGGATCTGTCTCTTATACACAT
>NZ_LXJL01000121.1:0-3598 GCF_001641215.1 Gardnerella sp. 30-4
CAATAAAATAAAATATAAAAAGTAGTAAAATATTGTGACTGCGTAAAGTAGCGTAATGCAATAATAAATACTTACGGAAAATATAAAACTTACAAAATAGGGGTGAAATATGGTTATGCATCGCGCATTAGGTTCGTTTGATACAACCGCTATTGGTTTTGGCGAAATGCCATTGACAATAGAAAATAATCTTGGTCACGATATGGGAATTAAGACAATTCACGCAGCTCTTGATGCAGGTTGTACGCATATTGACACAGCTTGGGCATATTACTGCTCTGGCGGCGAGGAACAAACTGGTGAAAAGCTTGTTCGTGAGGCTTTAGAAAGCTGGAAAGGCGACAAATCTTCTATTTTAGTTGCAACAAAAGTCGGTCACTTCCGTAACTTTACTGACGGACGACCAACGTGGGGTAAGGATGGTAAGCCAGAGCATTTGATTCGTCACGCTAAAGAGTCTGCAATGGCTTTAGGCGTTGACACTATTGACTTGCTTTACTTCCACAGGCCAGATCCGGAAGTTCCATACAATGAGTCTATTGAAGCAATGCAACAGTTGCTTGACGAAGGTGTGGCTCGAGAAATCGGTATTTCTAACGCTTCTGTAGAGCAAATCGATATTGCACGCAATATTTTAGGAGAAAAGCTAGTAGCGGTGCAAAATCAATATTCTCCAGTTCATTTAGAGAATGAAGATACGTTGCAATATTGTGAAAAGCTTGGAATTGCTTTTGTTTGCTGGAGTCCTCTTGGTGGATTCCGTCATCCTTATGACGAGCATCTTTTCGATCCATTCCGCAAAGTTGCAGAAAATCATGGCGTAAGCTATCAGCAAGTAGTTTTGGCTTGGGAGCTAGCTAAAGGCGATCACATATTCGTAATTCCTGGAGCTCACAGACCAGCTACAATTTTAGATAGTTTGAAAGCTTCCGATTTGCAATTAAGCAATGAAGAATTGGCTTATTTAGGCTGAAAGAAAACAATAAAATGCAAGAAACAAGCGTAACTGGTATGCCGTTGCCTCACGAAGATGAGGACGGTACGCCAATTCCTGTGACTATTCCGGTGGCTTTAGGAACTCACACTCATGCAGTTTTTACTACTAGATTGGGTGGAATTTCTGAAGGTTCATTTGCTTCACTTAATTTAGGCGGACGCGCAGGAGATAGTGAGGAGGCTGTAGCAAGCAATCGCGCAGCTTTACAAAAAGCTTTGCAAGCTGACTTGTCGCTTGTTGCTCAAGTTCATAGCAGAGAAGTATTTGACGCAGATAGTGTAGTAGATTCATGGAATACTTCTTACGGCTTTGATGCAACAGGTTTTGCGGATTCGCAATTGAGAATTGAAGCAGATGCGCAAGTTTCAACTGCGTGCTCGCTTGCATTAGGAATGTTTGCTGCAGATTGTTTGCCAGTTTTACTTGCGGACGACGAAGCTGGAGTAATCGCTGCAGCGCATTGTGGGCGAAAAGGATTGATGGCTGGAGTGCTTGATGCTGTTATCGAAGCAATGTGCGAAAAGGGAGCTGAGCGTTCTCGTATAACAGCAGTGCTCGGTCCATGTATTTGTGGAGATTGCTACGAAGTTGGTGAGAGTATTGCGCGCGATTTTGAAAAACGTTACCCGCAAACTGTAACAAAAACTCGTTTCGGTGGAATCGGTATTGATATTGCTGAAGCTGCTCGCATTGATTTAGCACTCGCAGGAGTTGCGAATATTGTTGACGCTTTGCCGCGAGTTACAGCTGCAGCGCAATATTTATCTGAAGATGAGGAATTGCGTACGATTTGCGAAGTAGATAGGGAAGGTGAATCTTTGCCAGAACGTTTGCAAAATTTGCAAAACCCAATGTGCACTTTGGAAAATCCACTCTGGTATTCTCATCGACGCGCTAGTTTAGCTGGAAAATCGCATGAAGGTAGACTTCTTGCTTTAGTAATTCGCGACAAATAATCACATATGCTATATAAACAGTACTGTATTTGAGCTAGGTAGTAAGTGCAGTTGTGTGAGCTTAGCAAAAACGTGCGCAACACACGAGTGTTTTTTGCTTGTAAGTGATAGCGTTGATTCTGATGGTGTAGCACAGCGTTTTGTGCAGCTGTGTGGGGGCTTGTGAAAGGAATATTATGGTGGCTGATTTATTCCCAACCGCGTTGCGTGGGTACGATAAAGACAAGGTAAATGAAGCATTTGCAAACTATGAGCGTACTATTTCTCGTCTGCGTGAACAAGTGCGTTCAAGTGATGAATCAATTTTGCAATTACAAGCGCAATTGCAAGAAGAAAAAAATAATGTAAAACGTGCCAAAAGCGGAAATACTTTTGCGTCTTTAGGTGCAAATGCGCAACAATTGCTGGCATCTGCAGAGCAAACTAGTTCTCAATTGCTTGAGCGCGCTAAGCAAGATGCTGCATCAATTAAAAAGAATGCACAAGCACAAGCCGGAACTTTGCTGAACAATGCAAAGCTGGATGCTGCACATTTAATGCAAGAAGCACAAACTAAAGCAGACACAATGCTTTCCAATGCCACGCAAAAGTCGACACAACTTATGCAAGCTGCGCAAGAAGATTCTGCACGTTTGCGCGATACTACTGCTAAAGATGTGCAAGCTCAAAAAGACGCTGCAGAATTAGCTTTACAAAACGCTCAAGAAGAACATACAAAGCGTATGGCTTCAGAGCGCGCGCAACAAGAAAGCAGTATTTCGCAACTTAAGTCGGAAGCTGCTCAAAAAATTGCTGAGCAGCGTGCGGCTGCAAACGAAGAGATTGCGCGTGCTAAGGCTGAAACAAACGATCAGATTGAATCTGCTCTCGCTGAAGCAAATAAAAAGCTTGCTGATATGCGTGAACACGCTTCGAAGATGATGGCTGACGCACAGCGCAAAGCTGGCGAAATTACGGATGCTGCTGCCGCTAAAGCTCAAGAAATTGCAGATGATGCTCAAGTTGAACGTACGCGTACGTTAAGCCAAGTTAGTGCAGAAGTTGAGCAGATTCGCGCAGATATTGCTGCTCAACAGGAGGAAGCTACAAAGAAAGTCAATGCCTTGCTTTCTGGCTTGAAAGAGAAAGAAAGTGCAGCTCAGGAAGAAGCAGATGCTTTGGTTGCTCGCGCAAAAACTGTTCATCAAGAAGCTGACGAATATGCAGCGCAAACGCATCAGGCTGCGGATAGTCAGGCTGCTGATATTGTGCGCAAAGCTATGCAGGAGGCGACTGCTCAGGTTGAAGAGCGTAGAGCTGCAGCACAGCAAGAGCTTGATGGCATGACGACTCGATTAACCCAATTGCAGCATCGTGAGGCAACTATTACGCAGCGAGTTACGGAATTGCGCTCGCTGTTTGCGAATGCTTTCTCTGGATTTGATTTTGGAGATGCTCAACAAAACCAACAAGTTGTGCAAGCTTCTGACGATAATGAGGATTCGGCGAATGCTCAATCTTCTGCGGATGCGAAGCAGGCTCAGCGAGATGTTCAAGCTGCGTTGGCTGAATCTGAAGAAGCTAGTGAAGCTAACGAGTCTCAAGAAAACCAAGACACAGATAATCAATAAAGAAAATATTGTAAAATTTGTAGATTGGCTTAAGT
>NZ_LXJL01000122.1:0-613 GCF_001641215.1 Gardnerella sp. 30-4
GTAGAAAAATTTGAATATTTTTTTGCAGTTTTGTTCGTCAGTTTTTTAATTTTAATAACGAATAAATGTAGAGTGACTGTAAATGTAGCGTGACTGTAAATGTGGTACAACAGCATTTTGCATCTAAAGCACGTAAGATATTAGCGGAATACATGATGTTTTCACGTCGAATACATCAAGTAATTTAGAGAGTATGGTTATGAAAAAGCGTCGTAAAACGGCATTAGGTGAGGATGTAGTATCACCATTGCAACAGCGTCGACTACTTTCAGGACCGCTCGTGTTTTTATTTATGGTTTTTGTAGTTACCGTTGGTTCAATTGAATGCATTTCAACAGTTAGAAATTATGCGTTAAGCTTGTCGGAGCTTCATGCACTTCAGCGTGAAGAAAGTGATTTACGTGAACAAAAGCGTACGTTGGATAATAATATTGACCGATGGAAAGACAAAGCATACGTTACCGCTCAAGCTAGAGATCGCCTCGGCTTTATTTTTCCTGGTGAGCAGGCTGTTCGTGTAGAGCATCCTGAGGCAGTAACTGGAAAAGTTCCGAATGAATTTGCTCAAGAAAATAGCGAAACTAAGACTCATTCCTGTCTCTTATACACATCT
>NZ_LXJL01000122.1:971-4390 GCF_001641215.1 Gardnerella sp. 30-4
GTAGTATCACCATTGCAACAGCGTCGACTACTTTCAGGACCGCTCGTGTTTTTATTTATGGTTTTTGTAGTTACCGTTGGTTCAATTGAATGCATTTCAACAGTTAGAAATTATGCGTTAAGCTTGTCGGAGCTTCATGCACTTCAGCGTGAAGAAAGTGATTTACGTGAACAAAAGCGTACGTTGGATAATAATATTGACCGATGGAAAGACAAAGCATACGTTACCGCTCAAGCTAGAGATCGCCTCGGCTTTATTTTTCCTGGTGAGCAGGCTGTTCGTGTAGAGCATCCTGAGGCAGTAACTGGAAAAGTTCCGAATGAATTTGCTCAAGAAAATAGCGAAACTAAGACTCATTCAGTCTTGCCTTGGTATAGTGACTTAATGTATGCAATACATAAAGCAGACAAACCAGATACCGTGCCATCCTTATAACATATAAACTGATAAAGTAAAGAATTATTTATTTGTAAAACAGCTTTAACAGGAGTAGAAACGCATGGCTAACAGCCAAGAAAGTTCAGATAAAATGCAGAACAGTAATAAGAATTATATTCCAAAAGAAGCTGTAAAACCTTTATTTACTACACCTGCGAGTGATGCTGAGCGTGCAATTGTTGAAAAGCAACTTGGAAGATTCCCTAGAGGAATGGTAGCCGTTGGTGCGCGTTGCGTTTGTGGTAGGCCTCTTGCTGTTATTACTAGACCGTGCTTAGAAGATGGCACTCCATTCCCAACTACATGCTACCTTACCAGTCCTGAAGCTGTAAAAGCGGTGTCTCGCGTAGAAGCAGACGGTATTATGCGAGAATATAACGAGCTATTACAATCGGACGAAGATCTAAAGAAACAATATGAGCGTGCACATAAGTATTATTTGGAATTCCGTCATGAATTAGCTGTGTCTTTGGGGGATAGTGAGGAGCATATTAGTCAGATGAGCGCTGGTGGAATGCCAGTTCGTGTTAAATGCTTGCATGCTTTGCTTGCGCAAACATTGGTAATGGGCAAAGGTGTAAATCCGATTGGTGACATGGTGTTAGAGCGCATTAAAGATGAGTTTGATCCTAACGTGTGCCGTTGTACTACTCCGTGGAGCGATGATGCATATGCTACTGAAACGGAAGTTGTTGTGGAAGACGAAACGGCTAAAACTGCAGAGGGTGAAGCTGTAAAAAGTGAAACGACTACTTGCGCAGAAAAAACAGTACAGGTTGCTGCAATTGACTGCGGTACAAATTCTATTCGACTAAAAATTGTGCAAGTTTCTGAGCATGGAATGAAAGATATTGTTCCTCGTATGCTTCGCGTCGTTAGACTCGGTCAGGGAATTGACGAAACTCATCGTTTCGCAGATGACGCTTTGAAGCGAGTGAGGGAGGCTGCGCACGAATTTGCGCAAGTTTTGAAAGAACATCCAGTTGATGCGATTCGTTTTGTGGCAACCTCAGCTACACGAGATGCTGAAAATCGTGAGATTTTTGAACAAATGATGGTTGATGAGCTTGGTGTTCGCCCTGAAGTTATTAGTGGTACCGAAGAAGCGGCTCTTAGCTTCCTTGGAGCAACAAGCGTTGTGTCTCGCGATGAGTTGCAGCCACCGTATCTCGTAGTTGATTTAGGTGGAGGCTCTACTGAGTTAGTGCTTGGAGGGGATGGTGACTGCTTGCCAGCGCACAAGGTTTCTGCAGCATACTCCATGAATGTTGGTTCCGTTAGAATGACGGAAAGGCATTTGCATACTGATCCTCCGACTGAAGAGGAAATTCAAGCTGCGATTGAAGATATTGACAAGCATATTGATGATGCTTTCAAAGTTGTTCCTGCAGGACGAGCTCGCACTATTATTGGCGTTTCTGGAACTGTGACAACTATGGCTGCTTTGACTATGGGATTGCAGCATTATGATCATACTGCTGTCGATGGTGTGCGTATTGGATTAGAGCAGGCTTATGCTGTTAATAATCGATTTTTGCGTATGCCTAAGGACTGCAGGCGCACGTATGCGACGATTCACCCAGGGCGTGTGGATGTTGTTGGCGGTGGAGCAGTGATTTGGAGCCGAGTGTTGGAGAGATTAGCAAAAGCTGCGTATGAGGATCACGGTGGGGTTTTGGATACGTTTGTTGCAAGTGAGCATGGTTTGCTTGACGGAATCACGATTGATTTGGGAAGAAAGTTACTCGCCACACGCTGAGCTTGTTCTTTGCTTAGATGTATGGCATAATAATTGATTGCTGCCTCTGTGGCGGAATTGGCATACGCATCAGACTTAAAATCTGACGCCCTTACGGGCTTGTGGGTCCGAGTCCCACCGGAGGCACAAACGAGGCGCTGCACAGTTTTTAGCTGTGTGGCGCTTTTTGCTTTCTGAGTTTTTTGGGTAGTCTATGCTTGGGTTGTGTTAAAATCCCACTGTGATTTGTTAGCGCAAATTCATATAATACATTGATATTTACTAGGATTTATAATGATTCGTGATAATAATTGTGCACTAGGGAAGTGCAGTAATGTTCTTCATCCTAAATATAGAAAGTTTCGTCGCTTAAGCTCACTTGCATTCATAGTACTAATTTCTTTTTCTATGGTTTGTTTTAGTGGATGTGCGGATTCAAATGCAGAATTTAAATCATTACAGAAAACTTGTGAGAATTTGAAAGTTAAAGTGAATGCTGCGAGTAAGTCTCTAAAAGATGCTGTAAATGATGCAAAAAATAAAACTAGTCAAATTTCCGCTGAGGATGTAGAAGATTCTTCAGTGCTTGATAACTTAAATTCTCTATTTGATGAAGTTAAGAATGAAGATTTTTCTACAATTTCATGCTTAGCAGATAATGCTAATGATATTAAAAACTCAAATAAGGAACTTAATAATCGTTTAGAAAACTATAAAGATAAAACAAAACAATTGCAACAAGCTTCCGATGATGTTCAGGTTTCATATAGAAAGCATGTTCTCAGTGAAGCGAAAAAAATTGCGGATGATGCAGTAGGTAAAGTTAAAGATCCTAAAGTTATTGATAATCTTAATGAAGCAATAAACAACAACGATATTGATGCAATTCCTGATGCTGTAAAAGCTGTTAATGAAAGTATTGAGGCAAAAAACAAGGAAGATGAAGAGGCTCGTAAAGAATCTCAGAAAAAGCGTCTTCCAGCTACCGTAAGGAAGCAGCCTACAAATAACGTTAATCCACAGCCTCAGCAGCAGCCTCAGCAGCAACCTCAGACTAATCAAGGTCAGGTATCTCAAAATTATGTGCATCCTGGATCTTTCTGCTCACAAGAAGGTGCTACTGGTGTAACAACTAAAGGAACTCCAATGGTATGTATAAGCCGTGACGGTGATAGACCTCGTTGGAGAAGAGGATAGTTTTTACAAGTTATTTTTTAAATTATCTATTGATGGACAGTAGTAG
>NZ_LXJL01000123.1:0-3204 GCF_001641215.1 Gardnerella sp. 30-4
AGTTTAATTTAATTAAAGTTTTATAGGTTGACGAAAGGGGTGATATGGATCATATTCCAAAATGGATGGCTAATCTCACAGACGAAGATATGTCGTTTATAAAGAACTTTGTATTATCGTCTGGATCGTTAAAAGAAATGTCGCAAATGTATCAAGTCTCTTACCCAACGATGAGAATCAGGCTTAACCGGCTCATTGAAAAGCTGCACATAAGCGACAATGAACCAGAAGACCCGTTCGTTCTTTTAGTAAAGAGTCTTGCTATTGACGATAAATACGATGTTAACACAGCTCGAACACTCATAAACGAATATAGAAAAAGAAAGGATGAATCATGAGCTATGCATTATTTGGTCCAATAATTGACATTCTTATTGCACTTGTTATATGCGTATTAGTGTTCTTTATTGCAAGAAGTCTTATTCGATATGCGCATTCTCTTAAGAAAGACGATAAGTCATCTAAGCAGTCTGCAGAAGATAAAAGAATTGTATTACAAGACTTATAAAACACAAAAATCACACGTTATCGTGGCAAAAATTGCAAAATTCGCAAAAACTGCCACGATAACTCGAGAGTTTAAGTACTGCTAGTTTAGTGGAATAACAACATTGACCAGCCAAGTGTCATCATCTTTTTGCGCGTTTAAAGATCCACCTAAACGTTCCACAGATTTTTTGTGGAATAGTAACCCTTTGCCAAAAACAAGTCTTCCACCAAACTTATTCGACAACGAATTCATGCACATTATTTTGCATTCTCGCTCATCAACAGTAACGTTCATAGAAAAGTCAACGCTAGTACTGCAATGCTTACGAATGTTAGTAAGCAACTCACTGCACATGCGAATAGCACATTGAGCTTTTTCAGTACTAACAGTTGCAGATGCAGCAAAATCACCACTCCCCGAACTTTTATCAACCACTATTAAAGAGCCATAGTACCCAAGCTGCTCACAAATTTGCCGTTCAGCCTGTAAACGCGCGCGAATATTGCATAAAAAATCAGTCAAATTCATGCAATCATTGTTATTAGAACTATAAACAAACTGCGTACTAGCAATATTTGAATCTAAAGAATCATCATACTTTTGTTCAGCTTGCTCAAGCAGGCTGATAACAAGTCTCGCTTTGGAAAGTGCATTACGCGAATGTTCAATAATCTGCTCTAACGATTCTTTTGTATGTTCATTGTTCTCAACATATAAAGCATCCGTCGCAAGCAACGTAATATCAGTAATCTCATTGTTCACATCGTCATGCAATTGCAACGCAACAGACGCAATATAAGACTGGAACTTACTCCGTACAATATCCATTTTTGCGCGATTATTTTCTTCCAACATGTTCAAATATTTGTGCAAAGCGTAGCCACAAATCATAGAAATAAGAACAAAACAAGGAAAAGTAAGCGGAATGTACGCCATTTTTGCAAAGTACATAATATTAAGCGAAACTATGTAAGCGCAAAGCAAATACTTCCACGAATCGTAAAAGCCTGCAACAAGCATGCCAGCGAGCAGCGCAAAAAGCACACAAGTTGCATTTACGCCTGGTACTGCTAACGTTACGCAATAAAAAATCGGAGTTACGAGTGATATTTGACGCGGAAAAGCAATCATAAGAAAAGTTGCAAACATCCAAACGTATTGGCACGCAGATTGTAATGGATTGTGCCACAAACCAGCTGTATTGCAAGATTGCACGTCCATTGATACTACAAGAATCGCCAATATTATGAATAAAGTTCGCTGAATTTTCCAGCTTTTAACCAACTCAATAACGCGCGAAAATGTGTTCATTAACATGCGTTATCCGTTTCTTGCAAAAAATTCGGATGATTCTGCGGCGAATTATAAGCATACGACAGATTGCTATTTTGCTCACGATTTTGCATTGCAGCAAATGCGGATATTGCTTGCACTCGGTTAGAAACATGCAATTTTTTGTAAATTCTATGAATATGCGTGTTAATAGTGTTTGGCATAAGACCAAGTTGAGCCGCAATCTGATTCGTTGTGTAGCCTTTAGCAAGCAGATCCATGATTTTTAGTTCTTGAGGCGGCAAAACGCTACGCGATCTTGATTTAGAAAGCCTAATAAAAGATTCTTGCGGTGTAGCAAAATCGTAAGCAACGTCTTTAACACAACGGCAGCCATACGCGTGCTGATTATTACAATATTGCAAAGCTTCTGCTAGCCCTTTGAAATTGTCTTTAGCAACCATTGCCTGCCCACCAACTTGCGCCACTGACGAAGCATAGGATCTGCAGTCATACGAAGTCATACCAATTAAAATAATGCTATTGTTTTTCTCACGAATTGCGCGTATTACGTCTACTCCAGACATGTCTTTCATTGACATATCAATCAAAATATAATCCGGAGTAGTTTTTGCTACTTGGCAGTATTCCAAAGCTTGCGCTCCAGATTTTACGCACCATTTGCACGCGTACTCGCTTGGCAAAAGCTTGCTGAGCACGTTTCGCATAACCGCTAAAACTAATGGATCGTTATCTACTATTGCATACGTTTTTGGCATAATGGCTTTCTTGCAATTTCACGCTACTTTTCTTATATTTTACTTTATAAGTGCGCACAAAATAGAGCAAATTGTGTAGCAAGAAATGATTACAAGTAATGCATGTAAGTCAAATGTGATTATAATAAGTGACAGTATGCGACTTTTGGTTGCGTTGAAAACTCATTTTCAATAATGATTGCAGCAGGATTATATGACAAAACGATTAGTAGTATTGCACTCCGCAGAAGTAGCTGCGATGGCGTTTGCCTCAGCAGCTGCTTTTATGCGTAGTTTTGGCTTTTTTGTTTTGTGGCTTGTTTTAGGACTTCTTTCTGTTGCAATGTATTCTTATGCATATTTTTTCTTGCGCAAAAATGTTCTTGAAGGCGAAAATGCAAGTAACACAAATAATATAGCTGAGCTTGATAGCGATAACACTAACAGTATAAGTAGAGATAGTGAACTTAAGAGCACAGGCAGCAAAAAGGCTTGCGATACTGAAAATTACGATAGCTGCGATAATTGCGATGACTATGACAACAATGTTAAAAACAGCTACGGCTCAGAAAACAACAAAAGCGAAAGTGCCGAAGAAAACAAAGTTGTCGCACTAAAACGCAAAAAAGTCGAATTGCAAAATAAGCAAATACTTAACAATTACTCAAATAATTTAACAAATAT
>NZ_LXJL01000124.1:0-3198 GCF_001641215.1 Gardnerella sp. 30-4
GGCATAAATATATACCTGATGGATAGGTATGTGTTTCTGCCTATTTTTATGCAATTTTTCAAAACAATAAAAAGAACATTATTGGATTAATAAGGAGGAAAATATGAAAACATTAGTAAAAAAGACAATGGGTTTATTGATGGCTACATTAGTAGCATTTGGTGTAATGGCTGGAACTACACAGGCATTTGCGGCTGAAGGACAACTTGTATATAAAGTTGATAGTCAATTAAATGTAAGCGGATCCTTTTTCTTAAAGAAAATTACAGGAACCGTTGATGTGAGTAAGACTGTAACTGCATCTCCAGTCACTCCAATTGAAGGGCAAAAAGACTCTTATGCAGGTACTATAAGCGCAAGCGTGGAAGCTGCTGACCTTTTTGAAGGAGCCTACAAAGTATATGAGAAAGAAATAAAAGGACAAGGTTTTGGACCTTGGAAATTTGAAAATATAATCATGTCCAGAGAAGGCGAAAAGTTCCCTATTGCTCAGTATACGGTAAAATTCCCTTCTAACTTCCACGTTGATAAGACGGGAATTAAAGCTACGGAAAATTCATCTGCTATCAGTGGTATTGAGGCTGAATATGTAGAAAAGGATAATTCAGTTGTTATCACTATTCAATTAGGAAATTGGAATGATTATCAAGAATTCTTTAAGCTTGTAGAAAGTGAACGTAATCAAACTGGGCATGAAATTAACGTAAATATCCCATATACCGTAGAAGGAAAAGAAGAATTACTTGGAACTATAACTGGTTCAGGAATTTGCCAATTATACAAATTTGGCAATCACCCAGTTAGTGATCCAATCGTTAACATTACCTCCCCATTAAAGTCACTTGAAATCAAGAGACCGTAGGAGGCTTTGTATGAAATTACTAAAAAATTTGGCTGTAACGATAGTATCAGCTACATTGATTGCATCAGCAGCATTTGTGTCACCAGTGTTTGCCGCGGATGATAGCGAACCGCTTCCATATTTAATTAAGGATTTGTCGGCTGCTGCACCTGAATATTTGACCGATAGTGCGCTAAAGAATACGTATTGGGTTGATGTGGAAAAGAAAGAGATAACCGATGGTTTTACAGGGAAAACTTATTATGGGGTATTTCCTAAGTATTTAACCTCTCCAAGTAAAACAGCGATTGCTGATTTTCCATTTAACTCTTTAGACGGCATGACTAGTACTCCAAATGCGGGGATAGTGAATAGCTCTAATACGTATTGGTTCTTGCCTGGAATGAACTTTGAAGAAAGATATGGTTATCTCGCAGGGCAAGATACGGCAGAAGGAGATACGAAACCAGGACAACATCCTACAAACCCTATTGAAAAGCGTGTCAACCCATTTGGTTTTGGGGAAAATGATTTATTAACTCAAGCTGAAATTAAAAAGCCAGTTGATAACCTTAAAGTATACGGCGATCTAAAGCTCAAGGATGCAACGGATTCCAAAGCGGTTGGTGAGCTACAGCCTGGGGATAAACTGAATCTTGATTTTTCAGTTAGTATCCCATGGTTTAAGCGTTATCTCAATGGTTGGACGCTAAACTATACAAGACTTGGTGGCATGAATGACGCTGATGTTGCGAAATTCCACAATAGCTACGGTAAGGTTGATGCAGAGTTTGCTTTTACGTTAGATATTCCAGATGGTGTAGAAGTAGCTAAGGATGCATCTGCTACAATTAGCGGAATTAAGGGGTTTTCTCCAAGTGTAACAAAAACAAATGATGGTAAAACACTCATTGTTACATTGAAGAAAGATAATGCTGCAACGACTCAAAAATGGCAAGACATTATTAACGAAGTTAAGAATGTAGATACTAGCAATATCATGATTTCAGTAACTGGTCTATCTGTGAAAAAGACAGTTATTGAAGGTAAGAAATATAGAATTCGTGGAACGGTGTCTGGTTTCTATGATTTTGCTAATTCTTCCACAGAGAATTTTGTGAAAGCAACAACTGCAAGAGAGAATAACTGTGCTAATCGCAATTATTTCTTCTTTGCAGCTGAACAAGACGCGAGTGGGCTTGATAATAATGGTGAAGAAAATAAGCCTAAACAAATCTCTTATTCTTTCCAAGTGAAGAAGCCTGCTCAAAGCACGGTTACATTCAAGGACGGCGATAAGACGCATGCAACGGTGAAAGTGGAAACCGGTAAGGCTATTGATACTGATGCGTTGACTAATGAGTCTATGCCGAAGGATCCAACAAAGGCAGGTTATACTTTCAAGGAGTGGAATACGAAGGAAAATGGTAAGGGTGAGACGTTTACGGGAGCAAGCGTAGTTAATGGCGATATGACTGTATATGCCATTTATACAAAAGATTCTGTGCCGACACCGGATCCAACTCCAAATCCTCCAGCTCCGACACTGAATCCACCAGCACCTACACCGAATCCAACTCCAAATCCGCCTACGCCGGAACTGAAGCCACAGCCTGAGACACCGGCTCCTAAGCCGCAGTCTGAAAAGCGTATTGGCATGATTCCTAAGACAGGCGAATCGGCGTCGTTTGCAGGATTGCTCGCAGCGCTTGGTTTCTCGATTGCCGGACTTGCAATTCTTCGTAAGAAGAAAATGATGGAAGAAAATAAAAATAAGTAGGCACTGCTTGTTTTAAGTAACTAACATTGTTGATTGTCAGATGGCTCTAGCGATATGTTAGAGCCATCTTTTTGTATGCTATTTTTTAAGTGTTATTTGAGATGTAAGCTTTCTTATTCTCAATAAGAAATAATATGATGCTCCAAGCTAAGGTTTCAGAGTTCCAAGGTTAAAGTTTCAGGATTCCTATAAATAGTTTCAGAGTTTAATGATGAGGTTTCAGAGTTCAAGGTCAAGGTTTCATTGTATCCAACACGTAATGAAACTAGATATGACTTTACAGGAAATGATACAAAGTTTAGTGGCTGTTGCTTAAAAGAACACTGTAAATAAGGGTTTATTGTAGGCTGGCTAAGCAGAAGAACGTGAATGAAGGTCTGGCGTGAATTGACGCTAGACTTTTACTTTTTAGGGGTGTCTTTTTTTGCTTTTAGGGGTGTTCTTTTGAGAATTGACATGTGAATAATATCTGTTTGATTTAAATTAAAACAATCCGCGTTGCGTGGTAATTCATCAAATGTTTAAAACTATTTTATTCATTTGACCTGCTAATATACTCGAATTACTTATTGACAAA
>NZ_LXJL01000125.1:0-3151 GCF_001641215.1 Gardnerella sp. 30-4
TTTCTAAAGTGTAAAATAAGCGTATTTTAATTGCATACTGCACGTTTTCTATACGTAATTGATAAAACAAAAACAAAAACTCCGGACCGCGAAAAGCAATCCGGAGTAACCCGCGGAGTCAGAGAGATTCGAACTCTCGAGCCGCTTACACGACTAACACCTTAGCAGGGTGCCCCTATCGGCCACTCAGGCATGACTCCACTTGTTTACTGTACATAACAGCAACAGATTGACACTATAGCACCTCTTAAGGACTGTAAACAAGCTTGGCGACACACTTTAAGATAACATTAATATAACAATATCCAGTGCTACACAGGATTATGATCTCCAGAAAACGTTACGACTACAGCAAACATAACAAGAATTATTCCTGCAATATCAGTCAATGTTGGAATTTCACCAAATCCCATTCCAATAATAACCGCGATCGCAGGATACAACGCTTGCATAACAGAGTATTTTGCAGAAGTAACACGTTTCAATAAAACCTGATCAAGCAAAGTTGGGAAGAAAGAAGCGCATATTGCAATAACCAACATTAACGCAAGTAAAGCAAAAGAACCACCAGGGCGAGCAGCCCAAGTAGCTTCTGGTTTAGGCGAAATAACATGCTGCACTGCAGGGACAGCAAGAACAACAGACTGCAGCAGCCAACCAATAAGAGCTGCAACACTTACACGATCAATAGCGTGTGAACTTTTTGCCAACATGCGACCTGAAACAATATATAGACCCCACATTGAACCGCCAACAAGAATGGCGAATAACCCAATTAGAAAATGTGGGCTTACTGAACTATGTATAGAAGCACTAGCTAACAGCATAATGCCACAAACAGCAATCACAATTCCCACACGCTCTCGCCATTCATGACCTGTAATAACAGCTACAAGCAAGGGGCCTATGAATTCTATGGTTACCGCAACGCCAACAGCCATGCAACTAATAGCAACATAGAACATAGTGTTCATAGCAACTAACGACACGCCAACAGCTGCAACAATCCCCCATTCTCGTAGCGTTTTTGGTAAAAGACTACGTTTGCTGTGAGAAAATGGTCTTCTCCAAGCCAAAAGCAACAATGTCATAAATCCTACTCGATACCACACTGCATACAGAGGATCCAATTGGCTAAAAGCTACTTTTGCAACAGAAGTTGCTGTATACACCATTGAAGCCTCAATGACGATAATAAGCAGCACAGGCATGCGATGTAAAAGATTGACGACAAATTGCTTCATAGCAACAACCCTACATGAATATTGATCCGACATACGCTTTTTTACAAAAACATTAGTTTAATCCACAAATTTTTTCCATGAAATCGAACGTTTGTTCTATTATAAACTTATGAGTACAGCACCGAGAGTACAAGCAGCGAAACGTGATTGGGGGCACGACACCTCAGGTTGTAACATACTTCACGTCGACATGGATGCATTTTATGCTTCTTTAGAAGTTGCAAGACATCCGGAGCTTAAAGGAAAGCCGCTTATTATTGGCACAGGCAATCGTGCTGTTGTTTCTGCAGCAAGTTACGAAGCGCGCGCTTACGGCGTTAATTCCGCTATGCCCGTTGTTAAAGCTAGAAATCTTTGTCCACAAGGAGTTTTCTTGCCAGTTGACATTCCTTATTATTCAAGCGTTTCCAAAAGTATTTTTGAAAATATTTTTTTGCATATTACTAATCAAGTTGAAAAAGTTTCTGTTGACGAATGCTATATGAATGTTAAATCGGCTTTATTACAGTGGAAATCGCCTGTAAATATTGGAACTTGGGTACGAAAAGAAGTATTTGAAAAGTATCATATCACATGTTCAGTTGGTATTGCTAACAATAAACTTATTGCAAAAATGGCTTCCACTAATGCAAAACCTAATGGAATGCTTCTTATTCCGCAAAAATGCAATGAAGATTTTGTATCAATAATGCCATTGCGCGCAATACCAGGAATTGGCTCATCTTTAATACATAAGCTTGAGGATTGGGGCTTATCTACTGTTACGTCGCTTAAAAATGTTGACGAAGCAACGCTTACTCGCATAACAGGTTCGCAAATCTTAGCAAGAATGATATATCAATCAGTTAGGGGCATAGACGAGCGCACTGTAACTGCACATACCCCTGAAAAATCCATTGGAAGTGAGCGAACTCTTGATACAGATACCACGGACGAGAATGCTGTTAAACAATTACTACAGCAATGCTGCAGCGAAGTAACTCAACAGTTGCGAAACAGAAAACTTATGGCACGCACTATAACGTTAAAACTACGCTTTGGCGACTTGCATTATGTTACTAGATCTTCTACTTTGCAAAACGCAACTGATTCAACACACGAGTTTTACGAGCATGTCGTTGTTTTGCTTTCTAAAGCTAATCCAACTGTGCATAATTACATTCTTGGAGGCAATAATACAAAGCTTTTAAGCCCAGTTCGTTTAGCTGGTGTTACAGCGAATAATCTTGTGCCAACAAATAAGGTTTCACTTCAGCCTTCTCTAAACGATATTCTGGAGGAAAATACTCGCGAATCTAAAAATCCTACACAAAACAGCATGTCCGCAATGAATAAAAATACTAGATTGCGTCACGCAGAACACGCTTTAGATGCCGTTCGCAAAAAATACGGCAACAACGCGGCTCATATTGGATTATGAACTCGCGCCACATTAAACAATACTTTTTCAAATGATTAATTACTTGCTTTATCTGAACGCGGAGGCAAGGCTGCAACGCGAGCTTCATCCCATCCGGAAGCTCCAGCATCTGTAGCTCCTCCCAAATCTCCGAGCTTGTCGAAATAATCAACCGCAGCATCGCGATACCACTCCCAGCCTTCTGGCAAATCATCTTCATAAAAAATAGCTTCTACTGGGCAAGCCGGTTCGCAAGCTCCACAATCCACACACTCGTTCGGGTTAATATAAAGCGTTCGATCGCCTTCATAAATGCAGTCTACAGGGCATTCATCTACACACGCTTTATCTTTTACATCAACGCAAGGCTCTGCGATTACATATGGCATAACGCCCTCCTTTCTGCTTTTATGCAACTTTTCTATTATAGAACATTTTTGAAAAGTCTATGACACAAAAAGTCGGCATGCGATATAACCGTATGCCGACTTCTTGCTAAATAAATAAT
>NZ_LXJL01000126.1:0-3124 GCF_001641215.1 Gardnerella sp. 30-4
TTATTGCACAGATTACATAAAACATTTAAATAGCTATCTAAAAGAAATGCCTCCAAACGCAAACGCAGCTTGAAGGCATTTCTACGAATATTTATTTTTTACTTAGTATCTAGCAATAATTTTGCTTTAATACTATTTGCGCGATTAATCTTCCTCAAATGGATCAAAATCGCGACGCACGCGGCGACGAGGACGCTCTGCGCGCTCTTCACGAGCCGAACGATACTCGTCATAGTGATCGTCATCAGCTGCATAACGCGGCTTTCGATCAGATACGCGACGATTTTCTGAATCTCGACGATTTGAACGATCTTCACGGTCGTCACGGTCTGCACGCTCTTCACGATCGTCGCGATTTTCGTAACGATCGTCACGATCATCGCGCATGCGGCGACGAGGACGCTCATCAAAATCGTTATCACTGTAACGGTCATCACGATCTGCACGACGGTCGTCGCGACGAGTGCTGCGGTCATCATAACGGTTATCGCGATCCGCGTATCGGTCATTTCGATCCATGCGATCTCGATCGTCACGATCATCGCGCATGCGGCGACGAGGACGCTCTGCACGATCCGCACGATCATGATTATCGCGATCGTCACGGCGAGAACGACGGTAATCGCCACGAGAGTCACGAGAATCACGATCGTCGCGAGAACCGCGGGAACGATTTTCACGCACTGCTGGAGCAGAAGATTCTTGATCTTCAAAACCTGGAATAGCCAAAGAAATCTTGCCACGCTCATCTACGCTTTGTACGATAACTTCAACATTATCGCCTTCCTTCAGCACATCTTCAACAGTGTCAATGCGCTCACCATTTGCTAAATTGCGAATCTGTGAAATGTGAAGCAAACCGTCAGTTCCAGGAGTCAAATTCACAAAAGCTCCAAAACTTGTGGTCTTAACAACCTTGCCTGTGAAAGTTTCACCAGCTTTTGGCACGCGAGGATTTGCAATAGAATCGATGATTCCCTTAGCTTTCTCAGCAGCTTCGCCGCCTTCAGAAGAAATGTAAACAGTACCGTCATCTTCAATAGCGATTTCAGCACCAGTTTCTTCCTGAATTTGGTTAATCATCTTGCCCTTAGGTCCGATTACTTCACCAATCTTGTCTACAGGAATTGTGGTTGTAATAATGCGTGGAGCAAATGGGCTCATCTCAGCTGGGCAATCAATGCACTCGTTAATAACTTCAAGAATCGTTGTACGAGCTTCATGTGCCTGCTGCAAAGCGGCAGCCAAAATATCAGCTGGAATACCGTCAAGCTTCGTATCGAGCTGCAAAGCAGTGATGAATTCAGAAGTACCAGCAACCTTGAAGTCCATATCACCAAATGCATCTTCTGCACCAAGAATATCAGTCAAAGTCTTAAAGATATGCTTTCCATCAACATCGCCAGAAACTAAGCCCATAGCAATACCAGCAACTGGAGCTTTCAAAGGCACGCCAGCAGCAAGCAAAGAAAGCGTAGAAGCACAAACGGAACCCATAGAAGTAGAACCGTTAGAACCAATAGCTTCAGACACCTGACGAATAGCGTATGGGAACTCTTCGCGTCCAGGCAATACTGGAACCAAAGCCTTCTCAGCTAAAGCACCGTGACCAATTTCACGACGCTTTGGAGAACCAACGCGACCAGTTTCACCAGTGGAGTATGGAGGCATTTCGTAGTTGTGCATATAACGCTTAGTCTGTGGACCAGAAAGCGCATCAACCTGCTGCTCCATCTTAAGCATATTCAAAGTAGTCACACCCAAAATCTGGGTTTCACCACGCTGGAAGAGTGCAGAACCGTGCACGCGAGGCACAACATCAACTTCTGCAGAAAGCGTACGAATATCGCGCAAACCACGACCATCAATACGATAATCTTCAGTCAAAATACGACGGCGAACAATTTGACGCTGCAATTCTTTAAACGCATTGCCGAGTTCCTTTTCCTTTTCGGCTTCGTCCATATCAGTGAATTCTTCAGCGATTGCAGCACGCACGCCTTCTTTAATTTCAGCGATACGATCTTGACGAGGAAGCTTTTCAGCAATAGAAAGAGCTTCATTTAAATCAGCATGAGCAATCTCGTCAATACGAGCATAAAGTTCGTCAGTATATTCTGGGAAGAGTTGGAATTCCTTAGTTTCTTTAGCTGCAATACGCTTCAACTCATTTTGAGCATCGCAAATAACCTTAATAAATGGCTTTGCAGCTTCCAAACCTCCGGCTACAACTTGCTCATCTGGCTTGGTTTGACCATCATTGTAAATCAAATTCCAAGCATTCTTACCAGCACCAGCTTCAATCATTGCAATAGCAACATCGCCATTTTCAATCACACGACCAGCCACAACAATTTCAAATACTGCACGCTCGCGCTCACTCCAACGTGGGAAAGCAACCCACTGGCCATCAATCAAAGCCAAACGAACGCCGGAAACTGGACCCTCAAATGGCAAGCCAGAAATCATAGTAGATGCAGACGCCGCATTCAAAGCAATAACATCGTAAGCATCATCTGGATTAATTGCCAAAATTGTTTCAACAACTTGCACTTCGTTACGTAAAGTGTGTGGGAACAATGGACGCAACGGGCGATCAATAATACGGCATGCTAACGTTGCTTCGTTAGAAGGACGACCTTCACGGCGGAAGAACGAACCTGGAATCTTTCCAGCAGCATACATTTTTTCTTCCACATCAACAGTCAATGGGAAGAAGTCGTAATTTTCCTTCGGGCTAGATCCTGCAGTCGTCGTCGACAAAATCATGGAATCGTCATCCAAATATGCGGCAACAGCACCATCTGCTTGCTGAGCAAGTCGACCAGTTTCAAAGCGTAGCGTACGCTTACCAAATGAACCATTATCAATAACGGCTTCTACAGCCTTAATTTCGGGACCCTCCACGGGTTCCTCCTTTTCTTAACTTACCTAATCAACCAACATGCGTAATAACATTGACGACTTCGCATTATTACCTATATGCGAATATTTGCACTCTTTGCAACACTTGCGTTACGTCAATATTTCGTAGTGTTTTTTGTTTCGGTTACTTCAATCATCCGTATTAAGTTATGCTTCAATTTTCAATTATGTGTTGAATTATTTGTTAATTCTTTTTAGT
>NZ_LXJL01000127.1:0-3007 GCF_001641215.1 Gardnerella sp. 30-4
ATTTTCGTAATCTGTAATACGTCTTATGGTGTGTTGCAGATTTGTGATTGGGTAATCGCTGAACAAATGTTGTAGTTCATTACCTCACTATAATTTTGATACTAAATTGTTTAGTACTTTGTCGAATTCAGACATTCTGTTTTCTTGATTAAAGAATGGAAGACCTATAATCTTGTATCCTCTTCCTAGAATATCGTTAATCTTGTAGTTGTTTTTAATCTGCCCTAAGAATTTTTCTTTCCACTCATCTTCAAATAAAAGTTGACTACCTTTAGGCTCAACATATGCTTGATATGTTTTAACATCCTCATACTCTTTCTCACGAATAAAGAGCAAGAAATCAGGCTCAAAACGTTCGCCTGAATCAAACGAATAAATGGCAAGCTCAGGGATTCTCTCATTCCTAATAAGATAGTATTCAAGTCCTTTTGCTTTAAGCTTCGGCTCCGTAAAAGACGAAAGAATGTGAGCATTTGGAATGTTGAAAATCCAGCCTAGGGGTGCTTCTAGGATGTTTTTATGCTCAAAAATCAAGTTATCAAGCCAATCTTAAACCTTTTAACGATAGTCTTTCCTATCGTTAAAAAGTGCACTTATTTTGCCTATGCATCTGTTTATGTATGGAATAAAATCCTGTGGATTATCGGATGATTTTTAGCTACAATTATTTTGTAGACTGCATATATGCATTCTTTGTCCATAATTTACATCCCGTCAGTTTTATTAGACTCAAAGATGATTTGTACTACGAGATGAATGAATATTGGGCAGATGATAGTGAATAACAGAGTGAAGATTGAACATGATAATCGTAGCTGCAATTAGGTAAAGATTAAGTTGTAGAGGAGGCATAAATGAAGCATATCAAGCATTATGCTTTTTTGACTGTGGTAGTTTGCATTATGTCACTTATTTCAGGTTGTAAGAATCAAAATAGTTTTAGCGATAATAATAGAGAAGTAAAAACAGAAAATAAAAAGTCTGCAAGGAATGAAAAACACTCAGAAAATAATGAAGATGTTGACTGGAAAGAGGTAAGTAAAAATGGTGTTGATGAAACTTTGCTCATAAAAAACATAGATGAAAAGGTTCTCACATATGTGGCTAAACAATTACAAAATCTATGCGATGAGATTGGTGAAAAGGGGATCAAAGATAAATACCATTGGCTGACAGGACAATGGTATAACGATGTAATATATTCTAAACAATACAAGAGTGTTGTGTCGTTGGGTAAAAAAGCAATGAAACCATTGTTCCTAATAATATATAAAAGCAAAGAGGCTGGAATGTATGAATGGGTTTGTAGTAAAGCGTTAGATGAAATATCTGGTTTTGATTTCTCGGGATTAAACAATGGCGTAGGCTGGAGTAATTCTAAAGAATTTTTAAAGGCATTTACCGATAAAATTATTGAACAAAAAATTAGCAAACAAAAAAATTAACAACTCTCTGTTTACAATTGTCTTGGACGCCTACTAGGCAAGGTGAGATTGAGCATTATCAAGTCTCTTATTTGTGATTGCTAGTGGAGAAACTCGTAGTAGTTTTAGGATGGTTTCTCACGGCTTTAGATGCAAATTTTGCTTTTTTTTTAAACGAGAGTATAGTGTTATCAAATTTGTCAAATAAGCTATTGGATTTGTGTAGTTTGTAGTGAATTATTTAAGTTGGATAGCAATTTGCAAGTAATCATGCGAGTAGTTATGTAAGTTTGCATTATTTTGAAAAAGTTTTTAGGGGAGAGTTAGTTGCTGTGAAGACGATTTTTAGCAAAGATAATATTTTTATTCGTATGAGATCTATTAGTCCGGCATTGCGATGGGCGCTTGTTGGCTTTTGTTTTTCTATGCTCGGCAATCAGGCGTATGAAGGCTCGGTTTTGCCTTCGATTATTATTGTTGGCTTGCCGGCTTGGGTGATTGGTTTTCGTAAGACTTTTATGACGGTTGCCGATTTTCTTTCGCCATGCTCTGGTTGGATTGTTGATAAGCTTGGCGGTTTTCGCGCTCTTGCTATGACTGAAGGCGTAGAAGGCGTGCTCAGTTTGCTGCCGCTTCTTATGCTTGGCTCTCTAGCTTGGAAGTGGTCGCTTGTAGCTCTTTCTTGCGCATTGTTGATTACCGGGCAAGTGATTGATATCGCTAGCGAAGTTTTCGAGGTTGATGCTGCCGGCGGCGATGACGGCATGATTGTAAACTACAGCGGCATTGTGAGCGTTTTGGCGAGTGTTACAGGAACCTTGCTCGGCTCTCCGCTTGGATCTTGGATTGCAAGCTGGTCAATTCCTGCGGTTTTGATTTTCTCGTCCGTGACTTCTTTTGCGGCTTGTGCTACGCGATTTATTATGAAACAAGATATTTCGCAAGCGTCTTGCGTAGAAGAGGAAGCATCGCAAGATGTAGAGAATGAATCGCAAGAAAATCAAGAAAAGCAAACGGAACTGGAAAATAAAGCAGATTCCAAATCTGCAGATAATCAATCTACTATTAAGAAATCTGCGAATCCATCGCTCAAGAGTAAAATCATGCTTCTTGCCGGATCTCTTTTGGTTGCTTTTATTCCTGCATGCTCTGTTTCTTATATTCTTCTTGGTCTTGGTAAGCAATATGGCTCTAAATCCTTAACAATACTGTATATTTTCAGTGGCGTAGGAAGCGTGCTTGCGTCCGTTTTATATGCGCATTCGTCTCAAAAACTCGGTTTAAGAAAAATAGCGGTTTTAGGAATTGTTGTGAGCTTGCTTGCTTATTGCTTTATGTTTAGTAGTCTTTTGCCAATAATGTGGGTTGCATTCTTCCTTGAATCGATTGGTGGAATGTTGTTGGTGGAGCCGATTATTGTTGCGCGTCAGATTCTGTTCAAAGGAAGTGCGCTCGCTAAGTTTTCTGGTTGGGCGCGCCTTGCGTTTGCGATTGGTGCTACTACTGGATCTTGGATTGGATTTGCATTCTCGTCTACGTTCCAATGGCATCTGTTGCCTATACTCTGTCTCTTATACACATCT
>NZ_LXJL01000128.1:0-2983 GCF_001641215.1 Gardnerella sp. 30-4
CTATCGTTAAAAGGTTTAAGATTGGCTTGATAACCTCACTCAATAATCAATATGCCTCTAGTATTACCCACCCCCTATACCCGCTAATAAAATCCTTATTTAATTAACTAAATCCCATATTTATCAGCTAAAACCCTATATTTGTTAAAGTACCTTTACGTCGTTGAATCGCCACACCAACATTCCATATAATCACACCAACAATTGCCCATAACACGCCAACAACAAGAATCACAAGTAGCGATACGCCAACATTTACAGAACCATCAACTATACTACGAGATGCTTGAGTAACATGAGTTACTGGAATCACGTATAACACGTATTGCATCATCTTAGGAAATACGCTAATCGGAGCAATCACACCACAAACAATAGGAAGTATTGCACTAAGCGCGTTAGAAATAGTATAAACATCATTCATCATCATGCTTATAGCAGCTATAGCAATACCAAATCCAGTAGAAGCAACAGGAACAATAAGGAACAACAGCATCAACGCACTCATATTAATCATCAAGAAAGCACTCGGGCTTACTACAAGCATTGTTATAAACAAAGTCACAGCATCACTCACCAAAGAAATAGTAACGAGCGCAATAATACGACCGAACCATAATGGTAATGCAACTTTCGCGCTTGTAAGCACGAATGGTGTTGTTCCTTCAAAACGATCCCATGCTAGTGCTTCTGACACAGTCATACTTGTGGAAATAGAACACGCACCCATCACAGCAGCAAGAGTTGATGCAATCAAACTATGATTAAAACCCGCGCTAGTTGCAGCACTAGCTGCTCCATTGAATCCTCCGCTTACAGCTCCAGCTAGAAAAACGTATAAGAACGTGGATAAAAGAGGCTCAACAATCATACGGATAACAGCAGTATTCCAACTATTTAAGCTAGGTATACTCTGTATACTCACTCTTGCACCAGTTCGTATACTAGATAACACGCTCACGTGACCATACCGAGAATATTGATTATATTGATGCAATTCAGCGTACTTATTATTTTGAATAATTTTATTTCGCATAGTTTCAACCTGATTATTATTTCGTATCATATTATGTTCAAACTTCCATTAAGCGTTGCAAGTCGAATAGCATGACGTAACATAAAACCTGCAATAACAAGCAAAACGCTGGATAATACAACGCATAACACAATTGCTAACACAGTAGTAGCATTAAACGATTGCGCATGAGACACCCACACTGCAGACGTAAGCGGATGAATAAACGCAATAACGCGAGCCGGCAATGGCATTGATTCTACAGGAATCACTATTCCACAAAGCATCCATACAGGAATTAAAATCAAACCTTCATAAACTGTAGCTTTACGGCATAATACAAAAATTCCAGATAATAATGCAGCAGAAGCTACGCAAGCAAGCATAGAAAGTAAGTATCCAACTAACTGCGTGAATGTTATCATAAAAAACCCATGGCAGAAAACAGCAACGGTAATAATCGCAAGCGGCATACCAATACAACCAAGTAAAGCTGCGGATCCTACAATAGGAAGAAACACTGCAGCAGGTGAGATGACACTTAAAGTTAAATATTGTAATGTTCCTAAATAACGCTGGTATCCAATAATTCCAACAGCAGTAGTTGTAGCAGACCATAATCCAGCTATAGAAGAATCAACCCAAATATTATTAAGGCAGTTGGTACAATCATGAGAAAAACCATAGTAGGCAACAATTTTCATCAACGCAAAACATACTGGAGCAAGTATCGCATTTTGCAAGAAAAACGTTGTTTTCGCTAAGCTTTTAAGCTGAAACCACATGCCACGAATCACAGAAGCGTATGAATGAGTAGAAGTATTCATATTAAGCCTCCTACTTACTTAATGGGAGTGAGGACGGCGAAGAAGACGGCGTAACAGCAGAAGTAGAAGTAGAAGTATTTGATGCAGAAATATTATCATTTTGCACAATAGCAAGATACGTTTCTTCCAAGCTTGCAGCGCGATCACCTAAACGCGTAATCCCATCAACAGGAATTTTAATATTTCGTTCTTGATATAATGTTTTGCTCCACGCAATAGTAATATTTAACACTCCATGCGATTCAAAAACATCACACCACAACACTCCATCAAGTTTTTGCAATTCTTCCTTAACACTAGGAGTTCCGCTTGATACTTCACCGTCATACGCGTACATTGTTACATGATCAATATGCTGTAAAGAAGCCAACTGCTGAACACTTCCCTGAGCGATAATATTACCGTGATTTATTACAGCAACAGTATCAGCTAATTTTTCAGCCTCACTCATCTCATGCGTAGTTAGCAAAATCGCTATTCCTTGATCTCGTAAAGCATGAATAATTTCACGTACTTTCCTAGCATTTTCAGGATCCAAACCAGTGGTAGGCTCATCTAAAAGCATAAGATCCGTTCTAGCAACCAGCGATCGAGCAATATGCAATCGCTGCCACATTCCCCTTGAAAAAGTTTGAACAGCATCATGAGCTTTATCAAGTAAATCAACTTGCTCAAGAGCATCGTGAATACGCTTACCTTGCTCCCTATATGGAACAGCAGAAAGATCCGCAAAATAACGAAGATTATCTAATGCACTTAACCTTTGATAAAATCCTCGCTCACCTCCAAGAAGTAACGACACGTGCTTACGCGCTTCTCGAGGATTACTCACAACATCAATACTAGCAATGCGAACACTACCACTATCAGGAGCTAACAACGTACCAACAATTTTCACAGTAGTTGTTTTACCTGCACCATTCGGACCAAGCAAGCAAAATATTTCACCAGAATGAATATCAAAAGATACGTTATGTAAAACTTGGCGAGTTGTTTTCTTATGACCGAATCCACGAGAATAAGATCTTGTTACATTATCAATACGCAATATTAAGTTGCTAGTTGACTGCTTATTATTGTTATCGCGATTATCAGTTGCGTTTTCTATATTATTATTCATTATTATTGCTTCGTTCTTACT
>NZ_LXJL01000129.1:0-2856 GCF_001641215.1 Gardnerella sp. 30-4
TAAAAATACTTATCAATGTAAATTAATGGGGATTAAATGACTACTTTTGACAGAGCAAACTTGCCAGAATCCGTGCGCACGAACGGCGCTACTCCAAACCCTTGGTGGGCGAATGCAGTAGTGTATCAGATTTATCCGCGAAGCTTCCAAGACACGAACGGTGACGGCATTGGTGATTTGAAGGGAATCACTTCGCGCCTTGACTATTTGGCTGATTTAGGTGTTGACGTGCTTTGGCTCAGCCCTGTTTACAAGTCTCCGCAAGACGATAACGGTTACGATATTTCTGACTATCAAGATATTGATCCGCTTTTTGGCACTTTGGAAGATATGGACGAACTTTTGGCTGGCGCGCACAAGCGTGGGCTTAAAGTTGTGATGGATTTAGTAGTAAATCACACTTCTGACGAGCATGCTTGGTTCCAGGCTTCAAGAGATGCTTCTAGTGATTACGCTGATTGGTATTGGTGGAGGCCTGCGCGTGAAGGTTGTGTGCCTGGTGAGCCGGGTGCGGAGCCGAATAAGTGGGGTTCGTATTTCGGCGGTTCCGCGTGGACTTACGATCCGAGGCGCGGAGAATACTTCCTTCACCAGTATTCTCCAAAGCAGCCAGATTTGAATTGGGAAAATCCTGCGGTTCGCGCTGCCGTGTACAAGATGATGAATTGGTGGATGGATCGCGGAATTGACGGCTTCCGCATGGATGTGATTACGCAAATTTCCAAGCATGTTGATTCTGAAGGTCGTTTGCCTGGGGAAGTTGGCTGCCAGATTGAAGATTTTCCAGCTGGTGCTGACGGCTATTCTTCGCCGTTCCCGTTCTGCTCGGATGGTCCTCGTTTAGACGAATTCTTACGTGAGATGCGTGCAGAAGTTTTCGAAGGGCGCGAAGGTTTCTTAACTGTTGGTGAAGCTCCGGGAATTTCTCCGCACCGTAATACTTATATTACTGACCCTACTCACAGTGAACTCGACATGTTATTCCTGTTCAATCACGTGGATATCGATTGCGAAAACGGAACTAAGTGGAACCCTGTGCCGCTAAAGCTTACGGAATTAAAGCGCGTGATGGCAGAGCAACAGCAAGCGGTAGCGGATGCTGGTTGGGCGAGCTTGTTCTTTAATAATCACGATCAGCCGCGTGCGCTTTCTCGCTGGGGTAGTGAGGCTAGTGAGGAGATGCGCGTGCGCTCTGCTAAGGCGATTGCCATGCTTCTTCACATGCACCGCGGCACGCCTTACGTGTACCAAGGCGAGGAAATAGGCATGACTAACGCGCACTTTACGCGTCTCGAGCAGTATCGCGATTTGGAAGCGTTGAATATGTTTAAGCAGCGCGTAGAAGAAGCGCATATTCAGTCGGCTGAGTCGATGATGGATGCGCTCGCAAAGCGCGGGCGCGACAATTCTAGAACTCCAATGCAGTGGAATGCTTCTAAATACGCGGGTTTTATGCCTTTTAATGTTACGTCGCAAAATAACGCAGAGCCGTGGATTAGTGTGAATCCTAACTACGTAGACATTAATGCAGCTGAGCAGATGGAAGATTCAGATTCCGTTTACGCTTTCTATAAGTATTTAATTGCTTTGCGCCATTCGGAGCCGATTGTTTCTGCTGGCTCTTGGAATTTGGTCGATGCGGATGACGAGTGCGTGTACGCTTTCGTGCGCGAGCTTAAATCTGATTGCGAAAAGCAGGATGACTCTGCAGAGACTGCTGCGGAATCTGCTGCAAATTCTGCGGAATCTACAGAACGCATGCTCGTAATGATTAATATGACTGATTCAACCGTGCCTATACCTACGCAGAGCGCGCAATTATTGCAAAATCGCGCCTCTAACGCTTTTGTGGGGCGTGACGTAATGGTTACAACTTACGACGTGAATCACGCGCTTACATCGCTTAAAAACGGTACGCTTGCGCCTTGGGAAGGTATAGCTGTTACTTTGCAATAGTTTTAATAGCGTTACTTTGCAATAGTCACTTTGCAATAGTTTCGTCTACTAATTTTGGCAGAGCTTTCGCAATATCTTCGCGAATAATACGCTCTGCCAAATAGTCGTATTGTGTAGAGCCCAGGTTCATTATCGTAATAGGCACTCCTGCACGCGCGGCTAACGGTACGAGAGAAGCAGCTGGAAATACTTCTAGCGTGGAACCAATAACCCATAGCTCGTCCGCTTTAACTATTGCTTGCGCGCTTCGTTCCATTGCTCCCTCAGGAAGTGCCTCGCCAAAATATACAACGTCTGTTTTGATTAAACCGTTGCAAGGCATATTGCTACGGTATGGAAGAGCGCGTCTGCAATGCGGATCTGGATGCTCGTCTAAGTCGCGCATAATATCGGCAGTTTTATAGCTCGCGTGGCAGCTCATGCAGTGTGAGGTTCCAATGCTTCCGTGCAAATTCACTATAATATCTGGGCTATTGCCAGCTTTTTCGTGAAGTGCGTCAAAGTTTTGGGTGGCTATTAAATCTAGCATTCCAGCTTTCTCAAGTTTTACAAGTGCCTTGTGTGCTGTTCCTGGCTGAGCGTTCCAAACAGGTGACTCTTTTTGCCATCGCCAAGAGTAAATGCGTTCTTCTTCGCTGCTTAAAAACGCGTCTATGTCGTAAACACTCATTTGTTCTGGGTGCTTAGTCCATACGCCATCTGGTCCGCGAAAATCAGGAATGCCAGCGCTTGTGGAGATTCCTGCTCCGGTTAGTACAACAATATGGCGTTTGCTGTTCGATTGCTTGTTGCTCATTCTTCTGCTCCTTCTTTTTATTAATGTCTGTTAATGTCCTATTCTTATTTTCTTTATGTGCTTTATGCTTTTTGTGTTTTTATGTGCTTTGTATTCTTTATAAA
>NZ_LXJL01000013.1:0-13065 GCF_001641215.1 Gardnerella sp. 30-4
ATTATTCACTTTATTCAAATATTTCCGAATATTATACGATTTTATTGTCCATAATCCGAAATACTCCATAAAACACACTGAATATTACATCATCATTTTCAGTAAAACTTATCTCATCAGTTTCAATTTCAAATATAGTAATATTTTCCCTTCTCATATTCCCCCCAATTTCATACTATTTGCACTCAATCAACTATTGAGCATCATTTAATGGAACATTAATAGACTGTCCGATTACCAAATCTTCAGAAGAAAGATGATTTAAAGCCATTAAACGCTCTACATTATCTGATATATCACCGTTTTTAGGAGTAATAGTAGCAGCATAATTCCATAACGTATCTCCAGGACGAACTGTATATGTAACAACTCTTTCAGGTATCGCAGAAACAGCAGTCTTTGGCATAAACAATGTACAGAATGTTATTGCTGTCATCAAAAGTACAGCTACACGAAAAACTCTAGTTTTGCGCGCATGCTTATTAGAAACGCAGCGTTTACGAATCAAATAAGTATTTTCTTGTATACCTACTCTAGCTTCCCTGCCACTTCTAATTAATGATGTACTCATAACTGTCCTTTCTCCTTCCTTAATCGACTGAACATTTGTTCTATCGAACAGGTGTATTAATAATGACACATTTGTTCGATAGTTGCAACGGCGTGTCGAACAGATGTTTGATTTTTCTAAGAAAGTGCGTTAAAATAGTAAAAGCGAAAGGAGCACCATGAATAACGATGGCACAAATAATGATAACAACGGCATTAATGCTAGCGATATTAACGCAATGTCACTTACTGACCGCCAACGCAATATTATCAATGCCATCCAAAACAATATAAAAATTCATGGATTCCCTCCTTCTTTCCGCGAAATCGGAGAAGCAGTTGGACTTAGAAGCCCATCTTCTGTGAAACATCAATTGCGAACACTTGAAGATAAAGGGATTTTGCGAATTAATGCAAATAAAGGTCGCGCTATTGAAATTCTTGATAATTCAATTGTTGAAAACAATTCAAATAACAAAATTAATAAAAATTCTTCAAGAGTTGCCAATATTAGCGCATACGAATCTGATTCTGTTATAAATTCTAGAGATGTTCCTCTAGTGGGAAGAATCGCAGCAGGAGCTCCAATAACAGCAGAACAGCATATTGAAGATGTAATGCGATTGCCAGAACGTCTTACAGGTACAGGAAATCTTTTTATGCTTGAAGTACACGGCGATTCGATGATTGACGCCGCTATTTGCGATGGCGATTATGTAGTAGTTAGAGAGCAGCATGAGGCTGTAAATGGAGACATTGTTGCAGCACTGCTAGATAACGAAGCAACTGTTAAAACTTTCAGAAATGACCATGGTCACGTATGGCTTATTCCACATAATCCGGCGTACTCTCCTATTGACGGATCACACGCAACTATTATGGGAAAAGTTGTTACAGTATTGCGAAAAATCTAACAAATATAACTACTGAACAAACAATAGAATTTAACACAATAAGTTGTAAGTTGTCATTAGCTCATAGAGCTAAAGCAGCAGAGAACATAAATTGCAAACCATAAAAAACAAGTTATAAAATGCAAAACGCAAAACTTGAAACTTAAAACCCTAAAACTTAAAACCCAAACCCTAAAAAAATCTCCCCACCTATTCACAAACGAACTAGGTGGGGAGATTAATACTTACTTACGCAAGTGGATGTGAATCCTTAATTGTCACTGAAATTTCACGTCCATTTGGAGCCGCATAGCTAACAGTATCACCAGTATGAGCACCCATAATAGCCGCTCCAATTGGAGATTCCGGGCTAATAACGTCATAATCTGTAGCTACAGCAATATCGCGAGAACCAAGAACATAAGTCATTTCTCGACCTGCTAGCTCAAGAGTAACCAAAGAACCATTGCCAACAGTGCCATCCTTCGGAGCTTCAAGAATCTTCGCATTACGAAGCTTCACAATAAGCTCATTAATGCGACCTTCATTCTTTCCTTGCTCCTCGCGAGCAGCCTGATAACCACCATTTTCAGACAAATCACCTTCAGCACGAGCTGCAGCAATACGCTCAGTGATTTCTTCTCGATACTCACCTTCACGATGCGCTAACTCTTCTTTTAGTTTGTCATACGCTTCCTGCGTAAGTAAAATAGTTTTTTCTTCAGCCATTGCTACCTCCTTATCCAACAATCTCTAAAAATAAAAACTATTCGCGCGAAAATAAAATTCACGCTCTTCTATCAACGAGTTGAAATAATATCAACAACAAATACCAAAGTGTCTCCGCCACCAATACCGGCTTGCGGTATGCCACGAGAGCCATAACCATACTCTGGAGGGATAGAAATCAACAAACGAGATCCAACATTATGACCTGGAACAGTGCGATCCCAGCCCTGAATCACTTGACCGACACCAATACCAAAACTAGCTGGAGTATGACGAGCAAAGCTTGAATCAAATGGCTTGTCGCTGCCCCAAACCACACCATGATAATTCACAGTTACAGTGTCACCGGCACGAACTACAGGACCATTACCTTCAACTAATTCAACAACTTTAAGACCTGCTGGCGGTTCAGATTCAGGGAACGTCACCGTTGGCGTAGTGCCAAATTCTGCAATCACTTCTGGCATATCTTGTGCCATATTTCCTCCTTTACAAACTCCAAACAGTATAATCTGAACAGTATAACATCTACACAGACAGCTTTTAACCATCCTGCATTACTAAAGCAGCGCATTTTAAATAGTACATTTAAGTAAATGCACATTCGAATAAATGCAGTTTAGACTAACACTTCCTAGATTAACCTGTCCTAGATTAGCACTGAAACGTTACGTATGTACATGAAATATACGCATTGTGTATAACTTAGCAAAAATTAATCTCACATCATCAGCGAATTAATGCAAAAATATTAGCAAATTAGCACTCAACAACGTTTACAGCTAGCCCACCTTTTGAGGTTTCGCGATATTTAGACATCATGTCATGACCAGTTTCTTTCATAGTCTTAATCGCTTTGTCAAGGCTTACCATGTGCGAGCCATCTCCAAGCATTGCCATTCGAACGGCATTAATTGCAGTATTTGCAGCCATAGCATTGCGCTCAATACAAGGAATTTGTACCAAACCGCCTACAGGATCGCAAGTTAATCCCAAATGGTGTTCTATACCGATTTCTGCAGCATTTTCAACCTGTTCCGGGGTTCCTCCCAACACTTCGCACAATCCTGCAGCAGCCATCGAGCAAGCAGAACCAACCTCTCCTTGACAACCAACTTCAGCTCCAGAAATTGAAGCATTTCGCTTAAATAAGTAACCAACAGCACCTGCAGCAAGCAAGAATCGCACAACCCCCTCTTCATCAGCAGAATCAACAAATCGCCAATAATACTGCAATACTGCAGGAATAATTCCTGCAGAACCATTCGTTGGAGCAGTAACAATACGCCCACCACCAGCATTCTCTTCACTAACAGCGAGCGCAAAAAGATTAACCCACGCAGAGTCTGAACTTTCTAAAGCAGCATCCGAACGACGACGATTGTTGCGAAGCATGTCTGAATTTGCAGCTAAGCGCTCATACATGTGAGGAGCTCTACGAGGCACATCAAGGCCTCCTGGCAAAATCGGTTGCTTTGAGTTGCATCCGTTTTCTACACATTTACTCATAACTTTCCAAACATGCAGCAAATAGTTGCGCACGTAGTCGGCATCACCTTCATGCAATGCAAGCTCGTTTTGCCACACAACATCGCTTATTGACATATGCTTTTCTCGGCAAATATTTATAAGCTCGTCGCATGAAGTAAAAGGATAAGGTACAGTGGAATCTTTTGTTTGATTTGAGGAGTTTGCAGCATTATCGCTACTATTTCCGTTATTACTTTCGTTATTATTCTCGTTATTACTTTCGCTATTATTCTCGCTTACACCATTCTTATTGGCATTATTTTCATCCTGCTCAGTAACACGCTCATGCAGTCCAACCATTGCATCATCTGCACACCCTTGACGAATAAATCCGCCGCCAATTGAATACCAAACTTGCTCATCGATTTTATTTCCGTCAGAATCAGTTGCAACAAAACGCATTCCATTAGGATGAACAACCATTCGCATCCATTTTTCAAAAATTACGTCCTTATCGTAATCAAAAGCAATAGTATGTTCACCTGCGAGCGTTAAAGTGCCAGTTTTTTTGCATTCCTGACGAATAGTAAGCATATGATCAGTGTCTACATTATCTGGAAGATTTCCTTCAAGACCTGCAACGCAAGCGCGATCAGTGCCATGACCAAGACCTGTTAAAGACAGTGATCCGTAAAGAGTCACACTTACATGTGCAACGTTTGCAAGACTACCACTTTTTTTAAGCGATGAAACAAACGAGCATGCAGCTCGCATAGGACCTACTGTATGTGAAGAACTAGGACCAACTCCAACTGAAAACATCTCTAAAATACTAAACACGTATCTATTGTAAGCATTATTAAGCTCACGTCGACACACTAATTACATGAGAAATATGTTAGATTGTTCACTTCTTACTTTGTTTAGATAACAAGTTTGCTAAACTCACACACGCAAACCAGAGGATTGCAGCTAAAATAACAGCTATAAGCATTACCGTAAACGCACTTCCTGCAGTCGGCACGTGAATTTCGAAGAACTTTGCAGTAAACGGTATAAAAGCTCCAGCAACTCCAGCTGCAGCAAATAGCGCAACCATAATTCCTCTCCACGAGCACAAAGGCTTGGCGACGCTTGCAAGCACGAGTATGCCGAGAACAAATACGATTACGGAACAAATACTGCGAGTGGTTGCCAAAGCTTGCACGTTTGAAACAATAAAACGAGATGCTATCAAATTATTTGCAACAACATCGTCAAGATTTAATCCCAAAACTCGTGGAGCTATAACAGCAGTAGCGAGCACAGAAGCAGCTATAGCAAATCCGCTAGGAACAGCAAAACGAACAACTCGCTTCAAGAATCCTGGAATATATCGACGAGTATTAGGCGCCAGAGCGAGCAAAAATGCTGGAATACCAATAGTTAAAGAACCAATATAAGTAATGTGACGAGGCAAATACGGGAAGTGTAACGCTAGAAGCACAACTCCTGCAGAAATAAGCGCAGAATAAACAGTTTTTACAAGGAACAAGCCAGCCACACGTTCCATATTTGCCATCACTTGCCTACCGCGAGCAACAACATCAGGCAAATGCGAGAATCGTGAATCGACAAGAACCACTTGGGCTACAGCTTTTGCAGCAGGAGCAGCATTGCCCATAGCAACGCCCAAATCAGCTTCTTTAAGAGCCAAAGTATCGTTCACGCCGTCACCAGTCATAGCGACCACATGACCTTGAGTGTGAAGCGCCTGAACAATCGCTTTCTTTTGATGAGGAAGCACACGTCCAAGCACATCCACATTTTCAAGCACTTTAGCCAATTCGTTAATATCTTCTGGCAGTTTTCTAGCGTCCATTGCAACAGGCTTGCGATCTCCTGTTAAGCCAACTTTTGCAGCAACAGCCGCAACAGTTCTAGGATTATCTCCTGAAATTACTCGGCAGCGCACACCCTGCTCACGGAACCACGAAAGAGTTTTACGAGCGTCTTCACGAATACGCTCAGAGCAGCGAACTAAAGCAACAGGCTGAGCATTTGCGCAAATAGTGGGAGAATCGCCAAAAGTTTTATCTGTTTCTGTTACGCTACTTAAGCTGCTACTATCGACGCTACTTACAGTACTACTTTCGCTACTTACTTTTGCAAGAAGCAGCACGCGCTCGCCTTGCTCAGCATAAGAATTAACTTTCGCTAAAAGTTCATTAGAATTTGCATAATTAATCGCACTTAGCAACACTTCCGGAGCACCCATATACCAAGTTGCACGCTCTCCACTACTTTGCACATATTGCACAGCGCTCCATTTTCTAGCAGACGAGAATGGAAGACGATTAGATACATGCGCGCTAGCTGCAACTCCTTGAGCATCAAGCCCTTGCATAATTGCAACGCCTGTTGCGTTAGGATTTTCTTCATTGGATAAATCAAATAAAGCTTGATTAGTTTGCAAGCTGGTCTGTAAAGATATTTCTACACTACTATTATCTAGATTTTCTACACCAACGAATGCAATACCACCATCGGTTATAGTGCCAGTTTTGTCTAGGTTCAAGCAGTCTACGCGCGCTAAAGTTTCTACAGATTCCAACTCCTGAACTAACGTTTGCTTACGCGCAAGTCGCATAGCAGCCACCGCAAAATTAAGCGAAGTAAGAAGAACCAATCCTTCTGGAATCATGCCAACAACGCCTGCAACAGCAGAGACAACAGCTCCCCTCCAAGCACCAGTCTGCCAAGCTTCAACAAATCCGCCAACCTTGTGCATTTGCGACCACACAAGCAGCACACACAAAGGCACCACAACCATCGTCATATACTTCAAAATCGTATTAATTCCACGACTTAAGTCGGAAATTGTTTTGGTATAAACCTTCGCTTGCGCAGCCAATTTTGCAGCATAACTGTGCTCACCTACGGCAGTAACACGCGTTAAAGCCATTCCAGAAACTGCAGTAGATCCGGAATAAACGTCGTCACCTTGGGCTTTTCGAACTGTAGCAGATTCGCCTGTGAGCATGGACTCGTCCATTTCCAATCCCCACGATTCCAGCACTTCTACGTCTGCTGGAACCTGCTCGCCGGCTCTGAGCCACAAAACATCCCCAAGCACAATATCTTTGTGCGCAATCTCAATATTTTCTCCGCCTCTACGCACCATTGCGCGAGCGGCAATCAATATAGAAAGCCTATCCAAAGTGTGCTTTGCTTTTAACTCAGTCACAATGCCAATTCCAGTGTTTACCAGAATTACTACACCAAAAACAGCATCCTTCCACGAACCCGTGGCAAGCACGACAACCATTGCTGTGAAAATAATCGCGTTAAACAATGTAAACACGTTCGCGCGCACAATATCCATTAAAGAACGAGAAGTCTGCTTAGAAGTAATATTCACATCTCCGCGAGAAACTGCCTCCGCAACCTCTTCGTCACTCAAACCAGAAATTTCTACTTTAGGAAGCACCGCAATAGCGTTATTTTTGCTGCTTTCTGTAGACGCTATTGCATTTTGTTCGTTATTTGTCATTTATAATCACTTCCCTGCTGTGTGGCGTATTGTCAATTATTGCTCGAACAATGCTTAGCAAAGACGAACGCTCAAATTTTGATTTCTTGCTTTTATTGTTTAAAGATTCGCTATTTTTTGATAAATAAGATTCATGAATATTTTTGCCGATTTCACTTCCATCGCCATCAAAATACAAAGTAGCGGCGTATAAAGTTGCGTCTTTTGGCGCTTTTACAGGATTTATTAACGCAACTGGCACTCCAGCATAACGCGCGTATTGCAGCGCAGAAATCCATGCTTTGCTTTCGTTTTGTTTATTGCGAGTGCTGTTATTAAGCTTGTTATTCTCTTTTATATTAGGTTGATTATTAGCATTATGCAGGTCGTCAACGCCTGTTACGTCGAGCGCGTCTATAAGTATTAATGAAACAGGCTGCTCGCTTGCAGCGCGAATAGCTTGCTGAGCAGCTTCGTTAGGATTAGCAACATTGGATAGCGGCACATAAGAGGCACTCAATTTTGACGTTTTACAATGCTTCATAACTTCGTCATCAAGCGCAGCTAATTTTGAACCAATTACAAGTAGATGAATATCGTCAATATCCACACCGTCGTGAATTATGTCTCCAACGCGACCAGTATTCCCCACAGCTTTACCCTGCGGCTCGCAAGCACTCAACGCACCCAGCGCTAAAGCAGTTACGACAGTAGTCGCAAAAATGGTAATAGCGCGTTTAGAAAACATAAGACTTTTATACCACACCTTCAACATAAGTGGTGGTTTTGGGGTATTTCATGCAATTCTACAAATTGTAATACATTAACACATTGACACCACATATAACACCACTTATACTTTTATAAAACTTTTAAAAATCAGCATAATATGAAATCAAATATGACTAAAACAAATAAAGCTAGCAAAAATATCACTCATAAAAACAACGCCAAAACACTAACAAATAAAACACTCAGCTACTACATGTCACTACCGTATAAGCTGGAAATTGTGAAAGATCCGGATGAAGGTGGATTTGTGTCCTACTACCCTGATTTGCCCGGATGCATAAGTTCAGGAGACTCCGAACAAGAAGCAGCAGCAAATGCGCAAGACGCTAAGCACGCTTGGATTGAAGCAGCACTTGAAAGCAAAATCAACATAAAAGAGCCGTCTCGCACTGAATTAAATGACTATTCCGGACAATTCAAGTTACGTCTTCCTAAAGAATTACACAGGCAGTTGGCTGAGCAATCTCAAGCCGAAGGCATAAGCATGAACCAGTATTGCGTGTATCTTCTTTCGCAAAATAACGCTATTGAACGCGTGCTTGAGCGAGCGTAGAAAATAAATACTCCATATTATTTATTAGCAATTACTTACARATTAAAGATTTGCTGGCGATTTATCTGCAATCACTTGCAATCATCCGCAATTACTTGCAGCGCAACTTCAATACCTCGAAGCATATCAGCTAAACTCATAGAACTCGTACTCGGCTTATCAAGAACTTGCTCAGGCAAATACGGAACGTGAATAAAACCGCTCTTAATCGGCAATTTCCTAGTCTGGCAATAATAACAAACACTGTAAAGTACGTCATTGCACACGTACGCGCCCGCAGAAAAAGACACAGACGCCGGCAATTTCGCCTTATTCAAAGCCTCAACTATATTCACAACTGGCAAAGTCGCTTTATACGCCACGTCACCATCCTGCTCAACAGGCTCATACCAAGGCTTATACCCACTATTATCTGGTATGCGAGCAGCTCTACAGTTAATTCCAACATACTCAACGTTAAAACAAGCAGAACCACCAAATTGTCCTAATGAAAGCACAGCATCCGGCTGAACTTCCTCTATTTTCTCAATAACTTTTCGCGCGCCCTTGTTAAATTCCGTAGGAATCTGCAAACGAACAAGTTCCACACCCTCAGGCGCATGCACTGATTGTGCAATCTCCCACGACGGATTTATAGACTCATTATTAAACGGCGTAAAACCAGTAATCAAAATACGCATCACAATACCCCTTCACACGAATATCACTTTATTAAAACATTAAAACGCATCACAAAAAACTGTACATATGTGAATGCTACTGTATACAAACTTCAGGATTCTACTATGTAATTCATGTTCGCAAAAAGATTAATGATAGTCATATTGCGAAATAATCACACAACTCCCCCACAACACCCCCACAACACGCACAAAATCAAAATTGGTAAGACTCGCATTCGTGTAATAGTATTATGCATTGGATGTGCATTCGCGCCGCAGCGTGAATTAAACAAAGCAGTTGAAGCACATACAATAATTTCAACAGAATTTAGCGGAATTAAATTAACTGAATTAAATTAATTTCAGCAGAATTCAACAGAAATAAACAAAATTAAAACTAGATTCAACGACGAAAAGAGATTACCGATGACGAAGATCATTCAGATTGGCGCAAATCACGCCGGCACTGCCTGCGCTAACACCATTTTGAGCTACCCAGGAAACGATCTTACCATTTACGATCAGAATAGTAATATTTCCTTCCTTGGTTGCGGCATGGCTTTGTGGATTGGCAAGCAAATTCAAAGCAGCGACGGACTGTTCTACCAGAAGCCAGAAGATTTCGTTAAAAAAGGCGCTAAGGTAAATCTTGAAAGTAAAGTTCTCGACATTGATTACGCAAAGAAAGAAGTAACAGTCGAACTTAAAGACGGCACTGTTATTCACGATTCTTACGACAAGCTGGTTCTTGCTACCGGCAGCCTTCCAAACAAGCCTCGCATTAAGGGCATTGACTTGGAAAACGTGCAAATGGTAAAGCTTTTCCAGAACGCTCAAACTGTTATCGCTAAGCTTCAAGAGCGCGATTTTAATAACGTCGTGGTTCTTGGCGGAGGCTACATTGGCGTGGAACTCGCAGAAGCTTTTAAGCGCCTTGGTAAGAACGTAACTCTTATTGACATGGAAGACCATATTCTTAACGGCTACTTTGACCCAGAGTTTTCCGATAATTTGAAGCAAATTATGGAAGATAAAGGCATTAAGTTTGAACTTGGTCAAACTGTTGAAGAAATTGTTGGAGACACTGAAGTCAAGGCTGTTAAAACAAGCAAAGGCACTTACGATGCAGACATGGTGATTTGCGCTATTGGCTTCCACCCAAACGTTGCGCTCGGAAAAGATCACTTAAAGCAGTATGTTAACGGCGCTTTCCTCGTTGACAAGAAGCAGCAAACTTCCGATCCAGACGTGTACGCAATTGGCGACTGCGCTACAATCTACGACAACGCTCGAGACCGCGTAAACTACATTGTGCTCGCTACTAACGCAGTTCGAAGCGGCTTGATTGCAGGTCACAACGTTTGCGGAACTCCTGTAGAAACCGAGGGCGTGCAAGGTTCTAGCGCAATGATGATCTACGACTACAAGCTTGTTTGCACCGGCTTGAGCTTAACTGCCGCTCAAAAAGAGGGCATGGATGTTGATTACGTTGATTTCGAAGATACTCAAAAGCCTGCGTTTATGGAAGTTGAGAATCCAGAGGTGAAGATTCGCATCGTTTACAAGAAGGATACGAAGGTTATTGTTGGTTGCCAATTGGCTTCTAACTACGATATGTCTGCCGCAATTCACCTGTTCTCGCTGGCTATTCAGAAGAAAGTCACGATTAAGGAACTTGCTTTGTGCGACATCTTCTTCATGCCTCACTTCAACCAGCCATACAACTACATTACGATGGCTGCTTACACTGCTTTGTTGAAGGGATGATTAATATCTGTAATCTTTGATGATTAATCTCTGCGATTAGCTTCTGCTATTAGCTTAAATCGCATTTATTAAACCAAGCAATCTGTTCTATAATGGAGCAGTTGCTTGGTTTTTTAATCATCCGCGCACAAAAGCGCGCACACGACGCGCATATTAGCGTAAGACATGCAGATTAAAACAAAGGAGTCTAGGATGAAGCAGCTTTCTATTAAACCAACTATTCATAAGTTCGAGCAAGCACGCGACTTTGCGCAAGAATTCAAGCTCGGTAAGGGTGATTTGGTTATTACAAACCAATACATTTGGGAGCCTTATTTTGGTGATTTGAATCTTGATTGCGACGTTATTTTCCAAGAGAAATACGGCAAGGGTGAGCCGAGCGATGCAATGGTTGATGCAATCGTTAGCGACATTCACACAACTCCAAAGCGCGTGATTGGCATTGGTGGCGGCACTGTTTTGGATATTTCGAAGGTTTGTGCGTTGAAACAAACTAGCCCGCTTGAAGACTTGGTCGACGGCAAGATTCCTGCACAAAAAGGCGCTGATCTTATTCTTGTGCCAACTACTTGCGGAACCGGTTCTGAAGTTACGAACGTTGCCGTGTTCTCGCTTACTAAGCGCAATACCAAGAAAGGTTTGGCAAACGATGCTTGCTACGCTACGGACGCGGTTCTTATTCCGGAATTGTTAAAGAGCCTACCGGATTACGTTTTTGCAACCAGCTCTATTGACGCTCTTACACATTCGATTGAGTCCGCACTTTCTCCTATTGCAACAGAGCTTACAAAAATGTTTAGTTACAAGGCTTGCGGACTTATTTTGCAAAGTTATATGCGCGTTGTGAAGGAAGGCAGCAGCGCAAAAAGCCAAGTTGTAAGCGATTTGGTTTCAGCAAGTCTTTACGCTGGCATTGCGTTTGGTAACGCTGGCTGCGGTTGCGTGCACGCTATGGCTTATCCGCTCGGCGGCACTTTCCACGTGGCTCACGGCGAGACGAATGCTGCGCTTCTTACAAGCGTTTTGCGATACTATGCTAAGCACGACGCTAACGAGAATAACGCAGAAAACACTGAGCTTTCTAAGCTTTTCGACTTCATGGCAAATATTCTAGAATGCAAGAAGGCAGACGTACTAGACAAGCTTGACGAAGTGCTTAACACGATTCTTCCTAAGCATAGGCTTCACGAGTATGGCATGAGCGAGGATATGATTCAAAGCTGGGCTTCAAGCGTTGTTAAAGAACAGCAGCGACTTTTGAAGAACTCCTATATGCATATGGACGAAGCTGCAATTGCCGAAGTCTACGCGTCTACTTTCTAAAATCAGATTTTTAGCAAACTTATTTTCTAGAATTTGTTGATTTTAATTACGTTCTAATAGTTTTTCACAAAATAACAAAAGCAAAATAACAAAAGACCCCACAAATAAATGTGGGGTCTTTATTTTATTTGTAGCAACTATTGCAACCAGTGCAACTACCACAGCTACTTCAACTATTTCTAATTGAACAATAGCTATTCAATAACTTTTAGATTGCACAAATGAGGCTCACCTAAAGGCAATCCAGTGTCCGAAGGGAAGAATCCATCATTTACAATAAAACTTACATAAACTTTCTTATTCACATACTTTTCCATGATTTGTTTAGCTTGACTACCATCATCAAACGCCATCATGGTCGCATCGCTAGGATGAGGTGGATTGCCCATATCGCCGCTGTGAGGCAAAGTAACGCTGGTTTTATTATCCAGAATAAGAATCATGAAAGTTTGATTAGGATCTGAAGATCCCGGATTAGGATCTTGAATATTTTGCGCTTCAAGAACCTGGTTGTACGACAAAACCTTCACAGTTCCGGAAACTACTTGCCTTCCGCTTGCTTTTTCAGCTTTAATCTTGCTGTCTAAAGATTCGCCACTAGCGGATTTCTTAGAATCAGCTTTCTTACTTGCATTCTCGCCAGACTTCTTAGAATCCTTATCTTCTGAATTAGAGTCGCCGCCTTTATTGCTTACGGTTTTCTCATAAGTATTATCTTCAGTTTTTGCCAAATTATCGAGAAGCGTAGTGTCATCTATACTGACAAAATTAATATTTTTTGTATTCTGTTTAGGAAGATCAGTGATTACTCCAGAC
>NZ_LXJL01000130.1:0-2821 GCF_001641215.1 Gardnerella sp. 30-4
ATTTTGCATATAACTAGTTTTATTGCATTGTTTGTTTTAATACACAAAACGGGAGCCAATCTTTCGATTGACTCCCGAAATGTTTTAGCTAACCAATTTTAGCTTTATCAGCTTAAAACTACTCGTTATCGCCTGCGGTTGCAGCGGTAGCGGTGACAGCGCCTGGCTTATCGGTCTTAACGCCTGGCCATACCCAATCGGTGTAGTCTGGGTGATCAAGACCCTTGTCGACTGCATACTGGAAGGCTTCGAGGCGGAAGTCCTCGAGCTTCTTGATTTCGTCGGCATACTTAGCGGCGTCAACCATGCGCAATGCTTCAGCGGTAAGCTCGTAACGATCCATGTCGTTCACACGAACCATATCGTATGGCGTTGTGGTGGAGCCCTGCTCCTTGTAGCCATGAACGTTGAAGTTATCGTGGTTTGGACGATCATAAATCAAGCCGCGAACGTCATGTGCATAGGAGTGATAAGCGAAGAGGACTGGCTTGTCAGCAGTGAAGAGCTCAGTGAACTCTTCGTCAGTCAAAGCTTCGTTGTTTTCCTTAGCGGACTGCAACTTGAGCAAGTCAACAACGTTAACAACCTTGAACTTAACGCCAAGCTTGTTCAACTTGTCGGCAGCTGCCATCAATTCCTGCTGTGGAACATCGCCAACACCAGCGAGAACAACCTGAACTTCGTCATTGTTCTTAGCGTTGGAAGCCCACTTCCACTCAGCAGCACCCTTCTCGAGCTCTTCGCGAGCTTCGTCGAGAGTCAACCAAGTAGCAGCTGGCTGCTTACCAGCGAAGATAGCATTAATCATGTTGGTGGACTTGTAAGCCTTTTCAGCAACAGCAAGCAACATGTTGGAATCTACTGGGAAGTAAATGCCGATTACGTGATCGTTGTTGAAGGTCTTGTTCAAGAGCACGGAGGTTACGCCTGGATCCTGGTGCGAGAAGCCGTTGTGATCCTGACGCCATACGTGAGAGGACACCAACAAGTTCACAGAGGAGATTGGCTTACGCCATGGGATCTCACGAACGGTAGCCTCAAGCCACTTTGCGTGCTGGTTCAACATGGAGTCGATAACGTGTACGAAGGACTCGTAGGAGCTCCAGATGCCGTGACGACCGGTGAGCAAGTAACCTTCGAGGAAGCCTTCCATCTGATGCTCGGAAAGCTGCTCGGTGACCTGACCGGTAACAGCCATGTGCTCATCGACTAAGCCGGAGAGATAGCCAGCATCCCACTGCTTGTTGGTTACTTCGTAAGCAGCCTGCAAACGGTTGGAAGCAGTCTCATCTGGTCCGAAGATACGGAAGGAATCTGGGTTGTTCTTGATGATGTCACGAGTGTAAACGCCAAGACGACGGGTAGCTTCGAGCTGACCCCAGCCGTGACCGAATTCCTTAACTTCCTTGACTTCGTAATCCTCAAGCTTTGGAAGCTTCAAATCTTCACGAATACGACCACCGTTGGCGTTTGGATTTTCACCAATGCGGAGTTCGCCCTTTGGCATGAAGGAAAGAACGTCTTCCTTCACAGCGCCCTTTTCATCGAAGAGCTCTTCAGGCTTGTAGGACTTCATCCAGTTCTTCAAAACCTCGAAGTGAGCTTCGGTATCGCGAGCAGATGCCAGTGGCACCTGGTGTGCACGCCAAGAACCTTCGGTCTTCTTGCCATCGATGAACTTCGGGCAGGTCCAACCCTTTGGAGTGCGGAAGATAATCATTGGGTAGTAAGGACGAGTTACATCGTTAGTCTGAGCCTCAGCCTTAATATCGCAAATTTCATCGAAGATAGTTTCGAACATGTCAGCAAAGCGACGGTGGATGGACATATGATCCTCATCGTCGAAGCCAGCAACGAACTCGTATGGTTCATAACCCATGCCGTGGAAGAACTCATGAAGCTCCTCATCGGAAATACGGGAAAGAATTGTTGGGTTAGCAATCTTATAGCCGTTCAAGTGCAAGATTGGAAGCACGATACCATCGGTACGTGGGTTCACAAGCTTGTTGGACTGCCAACCGGTAGCCAAAGGACCGGTCTCAGCTTCACCATCGCCAACGATTGCTGGAACGAACAAGCTTGGGTTGTTCATAACAGCGCCGTAAGCGTGAGAAAGTGCGTAACCAAGCTCGCCACCTTCGTGGATGGAACCTGGGGTTTCAGGAGCGAAGTGAGAAGGAATACCGCCTGGGTAAGAGAACTGACGGAAGAACTTCTGCAAACCAGCTTCGTCCTTAGTAATCTTTGGATAGTACTCAGTGTAAGTACCGTCGAGGTAAGACTGAGCAGTACCAGCTGGGCCGCCGTGGCCTGGACCCATGATAATCACGGTGTTCTGCTGGTGATCAGCGATAAAACGATTAATGTGGCCGATAAGGAAGTTAAGACCTGGAGTGGTGCCCCAGTGGCCCACCAGACGATGCTTAACGTCTTCGCGAGTGAACGGCTCCTTCATTAGAGGGTTGCTGCGAAGATAAATTTGGCCGATTGCAAGATAGTTGGCAACGCGCCAGTACTTGTCTACGCCTTCGATAGCTGCCTCGGAAACTGGAGCGTTTAGCTTCTTCCAAGGTGTGCCAATAACAGGACTCGTCATGTGTACTCCTGTACTCAAGCACTTTTCAGTGCAATTTGATCATTACCATTTGGTTATAGAGACTGGAAAACAAATGTATTACAGCTCTTTTTCCATCCGTTTCAGTATAGTGCCAGCGTCTGACTTTTGTTCGTTTGGTTACTTCTTCGTGCATTTGTGTTGAAAAAATGTGTGATTATGTGCGTAAAAAATGAGCCATTTGTATAGATTATGTTATATTTAATG
>NZ_LXJL01000131.1:0-2808 GCF_001641215.1 Gardnerella sp. 30-4
ATTTTTAGATTTGTTACTGTTTGATTCTAACGCTTAGGCGTTAACTGCTAACCTAATTGGTTGCTCTCGTGCTCGCGTTTAGGCTTTACCAGTAAGGAACATTCCACCAGCATCTACACCTGAAGTTACATTTCTTACTTCGCGTAACAATTCATTCATGTAGAATCCCGGCTTAAGATTTGGCAAAGGCTTTTCTGTGCCAAAAACTTCAAACATGTATTCGTGATCTTTATCAGGAGGCTGAGGGCCGTTGTATCGCATAGTAATTGCTGAATCATTGCAACCAATAAATCTGCTTGCCTGCGAGTTGCGTCCTTGAAGAGCTTCCGGAATCATAGAAGTCATTGTACGAGAAAAATCTTCCGGTATTTGTAAAGCGTGAGAATCATTAAAATCAAACATTAACGCTTCAACAGGCACGTTCGCGGCAGTCCAGTGAATCCATTCAAAACCGCATACCGGTATTGCATCGTCGTCAACAAAACGCCAATGCAAATAATGCACGAAAGATGGCATATTATCAACGTAAAATGGGAAAGAAACTACTGGAACTCCGCTGATCTTATTCTGCTCCGGCGCAGCTTTAGAATAATCATCCGGAATGGTAGTGAAATCTGTAGAAATATTCATAATTTAAGTATCTACCATTACACAACACTAATCAACTGCGCGAGTAACAAATAAACGCAAACGTTAGCGCAATCTAATTGTTCAAGCAGATCGTGGCACTCAAGCAAAAACAACACTAAGAAACAACGCTAACTGCATAATTTGACGGTCAATATAAAACGTGCGCCCAGAAAAATCTAAACTGGGCGCATTAACTAAAATGTAATTTTTTACTGTACTCTATTTATTTTGTAGCAGCCTCCTCATGAGTTTCAGCAGCCTTAGCTGCCACAGCTGCTTTCTTAGCAGCACGCTCTTGCTTCTTAATTCCTTCAATGAACTCAGCATGCTTTACTGCAGGAAGCCAGCCGGTGTTAACAACCTTAACCTGCCATACCCAAGCCAAGGCAAACAGAATAACAGCAACAATAATCAAGCTTATAGCACCAACGCCTGCACCGAGGTGAGCGAAGTTACCAACAACAGTGCCAACCCAACCAAAGTCAGCATCGCCGAAGGTGGAGTTTGCCAAGCCGAAGGAACCCATAACAGTAAGCAATACTGCTGGAAGGAATGTAATAATTAAACCGTTAATAAAACCACCGAGAATAGCACCACGGCGACCACCGGTTGCATTACCAAACACGCCTGCACCACCACCATCGAAGAAGTGAGGCACCATTCCTGGGAGAATCAATGCCAATCCCCAAGCTGGACCCATCCAAATTGCAATAAGTCCGAGAGCTACAAGACCTCCAACGAAGGAAGACAAGAAGCCAATAAGAGAAGCATTAGCACCGTATGGGAATACGATTGGAATATCCAATGCTGGACGAGCGCCTGGAACGACCTTGTTAGCAATGCCCTGGAATGCAGGAACCAATTCACCTAAAATGATACGAACACCATAAAGGATGACACTAACACCAATTCCAAATTGCAAAGCCTGAGCAAAAGCCGCCATGTAGAAGGCACTATAGTCCGTAGGGTGAGACGCGAAAATCTTGAAGAGTTCCTTTACTGGCAACACAACCGAAGCCCACACTGCGAATACCAAATACAGCACAACCATCAACAAAGTCGTGGAGACCATTGAATCACGCAAGAAGCTCAAACCCTTAGGGAAGTTAATATCTTCAGTAGACTTAGACTTCTTACCAACAGCAGCACCAACAGCACCAGAAACAATGTAGCTTAAAGAGTTAAAGTGACCAATCGAGAGCTTATCGCTACCAGTAATACGGTTCATAAAAGGCTGCGCAAAAGCTGGCAGAACAACCATAACCGTTGCCATAATGACAGAGCCGACAATAACAATAAGCAACTGGTTGCCTGCACCAAAACCAACGGAAAGAACTAGAGCCAAAAGCATAGACATAAACACCATGTGGTGACCAGTCAAGAATATGTACTTCAAAGGAGTAAAGCGTGCAGCAAGAAGCATAAGAACGAAGCTGAGCACAATAATGTATGCAGAAGTAGCACCGTACTGACCTGCAGCCTGAGCAGTAATAACCTCATTCGTAGGTACAACACCATGAGCACCAGTAGACTTCAAAACCAAGTCACCAAATGGAGCAAGTGCACCAACAACAACGCCAGCACCTGCACCCAAAATGAGGTAACCCATAGCAGCTTTTAAGCCGCCTGCAATCACTTGTCCTGCACTACGTTTGAGTGCGATAAGACCGATTGCCGCAATAATACCAATCAAATAAGCCGGCACATTCAAAATCTGCTGACTTATGAAATTTAAAACCTGAACTACAATGTTCATCTTATTTCCTTCTTTTTATTTAGAAAAAGCGAATAGCGCATGAAATAACAGTACGACTATGCCAAAGCAGTAAGCACGTAATCAGCATAATCAAACGTTTATTTGTTACACATAATTTATGCGTAACGCTCAAGCACACCCTTCACCTCTTCAACATCCATGAAATTTTCAATTGTTTCTACAGGAGTGGTAGTGCCCTCAAGCTCTGGAGCAAGCTGAGGAGAAGTGAGCACAAGATCATTCATATTCGCAGTACCTTTTGCACTTCCCGCATCGGAAGTAGTAACTGTAACATCAAGACCTAAGTCTGCTGCCGCAGCCTCAACATTGATTTTTAAAAGTACAGACGTGCCAATGCCGTTTCCGCATACACATAGAATATTCATAAATAACCTCTTTCGTTGAGTTGTATTTTTTTAATT
>NZ_LXJL01000132.1:0-2712 GCF_001641215.1 Gardnerella sp. 30-4
GTACTCTCAAATTTTTAAGAAATAATATTATTAATATTATTCCGTATAAGAAGTTTCTTAAGCTTCCTCATTTTCTGAAGTAGCTTCTTTTTCTTCTAATTGATTTTCTTCGTCATCCGTTTCTTCATTACGGGCAATAGAAATAATTTCATCGCCTTTATCCGGCTTAGCTAAGGTTACGCCTTGAGTTGTTCTACCAGTACGCTTCACTTCGTTAACGTCAGAACGAATTACCTTACCGGACTTCATAATTGCCATTACTTGATCTGTTTCTTCAACAATCAAAGCTCCAACTAATGAACCACGACCCTCTGCAAGTTGAACAGCTTTAACACCGTAGCCGTTTCTTCCTTGCAAACGATACTCTTCAATAGCAGTTCGCTTAGCAAAACCTTCATTAGTAACAACAAGAAGATCTTTACTAGTTTCTGCTGCAACAACGTCCATATCAAGTAATTCGTCACCTTCACGGAATCTCATACCCTGAACGCCGGCAGTCTGACGACCCATTGGTCGAAGTTGTTCATCATCTGCTCTAAACTTCAAACTCATTCCAAGCTTAGAAACAAGAATAATGTCGTCTTCTGAATTACACAAAGCTGCACCAATAAGCTCATCAACAGGTTCACCTGTTTCTTCATTTGCCATCAAACGTACAGCAATCAAACCGCCTTGACGTGGAGAATCATACTCTTGCAATGCAGTTTTCTTAACTTTTCCAGAACGAGTTGCCAATACCAAGTATTTAGCGACATCATAATTTGGAATTGATAACACTGCTTGAATTGTTTCTCCAGGGGCAAATTGCAACAAATTAGCAACATGCTGACCTTTAGAATCGCGAGATCCTTCTGGAAGTTCGTAGGCTTTCAGACGATAAACTCGACCACGATTAGTAAAGAAGAGCAACCAATTGTGTGTAGAAGTTAAGAAGAAGTGATCAACTACATCATCTTCACGAAGCTTTGCACCCTTAATACCTTTACCACCGCGGTGTTGAGCACGATACTCGTCTGCCTTAGTACGCTTAATATAACCTGCGCGAGTTACTGTTACAACAACGTTTTCTTCAGCAATAAGATCTTCAACATTCATTTCACCAGAGAATGGAAGAATCTTAGTTCTGCGATCATCACCATATTTTGCAACAATTTCATCCAGTTCATCGCCAACAATTTTGCGCTGACGTTCTGGGCTTGCCAAAATATCGTTGTAATCAGCAATTTTAATCATCAAATCTTCATGCTCGTCGAGAATCTTCTGACGTTCCAAAGCTGCAAGTCTACGAAGTTGCATTGCAAGAATGGCATCCGCTTGAACTTCATCAACATCAAGCAAATTCATTAAACCAGTACGAGCAGTTTCAACATCTTTAGATGAACGAATTAAAGCCACAACTTCATCGATCATATCCAAAGCTTTCAAATAGCCTTGCAAAATATGATCTCGCTCTTCAGCTTCACGCTTTAAGTAACGTGTACGCCTATCAATTACTTCAAGCTGATGGGTTACCCAATGACGAATAAACGCATCCAAGCTCAAAGTTCTAGGAACACCATCAACCAAAGCAAGCATATTTGCGCCGAAAGTTTGCTGCAATTGCGAATGCTTATACAAGTTATTTAAAACAACTTTTGGAACAGCATCGCGCTTAAGAACAAGAACCAAACGCTGACCAGTACGGCCAGACGTTTCGTCGCGCATATCTGCAATACCTTGAATTTTGCCATCTCGTACAGCTTCACGAATAGAAGCAGCTAAGCGATCAGGATTAACTTGGTATGGAAGCTCGGTAACAACCAAGCACATACGTCCCTTAATTTCCTCAGTATTAACTACTGCTCGCATTGTAATTAAGCCACGACCTGTACGATAGGCTTGCTCAATTCCCTTATGACCTAAGATTGTTGCTCCAGTAGGGAAATCAGGTCCTTTAATTCGCTGAATTAAAGCTTCAAGAAGTTCTTCCTTGCTTGCATCAGGATGATCCAACGCCCAGTGCACACCATCAGCCACTTCACGCATATTATGAGGTGGAATATTGGTTGCCATACCAACAGCAATACCAGCAGAACCATTAACTAAAAGATTCGGGAAACGAGCTGGCAAAACCGTAGGCTCTTGAGTTTTACCATCATAATTTGGCAGGAAATCAACGGTATCTTTATCGATATCTCGTACCATTTCCATAGCCAACGGTGCCATACGGCATTCCGTATAACGCATTGCTGCTGCAGGATCATCACCAGGAGAACCAAAGTTTCCTTGACCATCAACAAGCATATAGCGCATTGACCAAGACTGAGCCATACGCACTAAAGTGTCATAGATAGCAGAATCACCATGAGGGTGATACTTACCCATAACATCACCGACAACGCGAGAACACTTGTTATATCCGCGATCAGGCCTGTATCCTCCATCATACATTGCATAAATAACACGACGGTGAACAGGCTTTAAACCATCACGAACATCTGGTAAAGCACGCTCAACAATAACAGATAATGCGTAAGCTAAATAAGATTCGCGCATTTCCTGCTGCAAATCCATGTTCTTTACGCGAGCACCCTTCATTAAGCCATAATCAGTATTATCTGCTTCCTGAGGGCTCTGTGGTTCCATAGAACCATCTGGAAGCTGATCTCGCTCAGCATCATCACGAGCGGAATTTATTTCGTCTACCACTTCAATTCCTTCTTAATCTTATAA
>NZ_LXJL01000133.1:0-2555 GCF_001641215.1 Gardnerella sp. 30-4
ATTTATTTTAGTTATACATTCTAGCGATACACTGCATTTCGCAAGTCGTCACGCATATTTTTCGCAGCAACAGCTGCAGAATCACGCACAATATCAAGAATGTCATCGAGAGACATATGACCTTGATTTTTAGCGTAATCTTCAGACTTTTTCCAAGCACCAATAATACCGCGCGAAGAATTTACAATAGCGCCTTCAGAATTTGCATCAAACATTCCTGCAACATCTTGAGCTGTACCGCCTTGAGCGCCATAGCCTGGAACAAGGAAGAAAGTGTGCGGCATAATCTCGCGCAAATGCTTGCCCTCCTGCGGATGCGTGGCACCTACAACTGCGCCAACTCTTGAATAACCGTGCTTGCCAATGCTTGAAGCACCCCAGTTCTCAATCAAATCCGCCATATGCTCATACACTGGCTTGCCATCTTGCAAAATAAGCTCCTGTAGCTCCTTGCTAGAAGGATTCGAAGTGCGAAGCAGCACAAAAATGCTTTTATCGTACGCTAATGCTTCATCGATAAAAGGCTTCACTCCATCCGAACCCATATAAGGGTTTACTGTAAGCGAATCTTCATGCCAAACGTCAAGATTTTTAGAGCTTTTTAGAAGATTTTTAAGAGATTGTGGCAGTGCGTTATCAGTCGCATTTTCGTCTTCAAAATATGCAGAAAGATTAGCGAAGCCGCTTAAATGAGCCGCATACTGACCAGCTGTAGAGCCAATATCTCCGCGCTTTGCGTCACCTATTACAACTAATCCTTGCGATTTTGCGTATTCGCAGGTCATTGCGTAAGTATCGATACCTGCAGGACCAAGCGCCTCGTACATAGCGATTTGCGGCTTTACAGCCGGCACAAAATCTGCAACTGCGTCAATAATCGCACGATTAAACTCAAAATAAGCTGTAGCTAAAAGCGTTGGCAGCGCATCCTCGCCTTCTACTTCTTGCAAAACTTCGTCCGCAAGAGAGCTAATAATTTCGGCAGGAACAATTCCAGGCTTAGGATCCAAGCCCACTACGCTAGGATTTTGCTTGGCTGCAATCGCTTCAATAAGTTCGTCCATAATTTACTACCATTCCAAATTTATATTTAATCAATCACATTCTCGAGAAAGCAATTTCTGAACCAATAATCGTCGCAACAGGCCTTCCTGTAAGTTGCCATCCATCAAAAGGAGTATTTCGAGCTTTTGAATGGAACGAATTTGCATCAACCGCCCAATTTTCGCGCATATTAATCAGCACTAAATCAACGTTTTCAGGGTGTTCAGTAATACTTAAACGCAGCGTTCGCTTGTTTGCGCATCGCGAAGAAACGTTAAGCAAAGCCGCAATATCAGTAGGTCTTCTGCTCATCAATTGCATTGGATTTACTGCCATTAATTCGATTAAATGCTTATCGTCCGTATATCCTGCATCAACCAAAACTTTGCGGCACACGCCATACGCGCACTCAAGCCCAATAATTCCGTTAGGAGTGCTTGCAAAATTTCCTGACTTTTCTTCCGCAGTGTGAGGCGCGTGATCTGTTGCAATCATGTCAATTGTGCCATCCGCAATAGCAGCGAGCGTTGCTTGACGATCCGCTTTTGAACGAAGAGGAGGATTCATCTTAGCCATAGCACCATATCGCAAAACATCCTCATCACACAAAGCTAGATAGTGAGGCGCAGTTTCGCACGTAATCGGCAAACCCTCTTTCTTTGCCTTACGAATAGCTTCAAACGCAGCAGCAGTGCTCACATGCTGGAAATGCACATGTACGCCAGTTTCGCGGGAAGCATCAATATCTCGCTGAACAATTGCAAGCTCAGTAGAAGCTGGAATTCCACCAACACCAAGCATTTTTGCGACCGGACCCTCGTTCACAGCTCCCGTATCATGATGCTCACAATGCTCCACGAATGGCAAACCAGTTTGTTTTGCCATAGCTAACACATCTCGCAAAATCGGTTCAGGCACTGCAGCACCGTCGTCGCTTATAGCAGTAATCGGGTGCTTTTTCATAGGAGAAGTTTTTTCGTCATCGTCGATTCCAGCAACATACTTTTTCCAAAGCTCAATATTGCTTGGTTTTAAGCCTTTACGCCCCAATGATGCGCACACGCTCAAATCGTAGCGAACTGGCAATTTTACGCCGTAAATGCAACCATAGCGCTGCAAATAGTCAACTACATTATCTACATCAAATGGAGCATCTTCCCAAGGCTCGCCGTCAAGAGCTGGAACAGTATTTGGCATAATCAAAACTTGCGTATAACCGCCAGCCGCCGCAGCCTCACTGCCGGTCATCATTGTTTCTTTTGCTGTTTGTCCTGGATCTCTAAAATGCACATGCGGATCTGCAAAACCAGGAGCAACAACCCAATCACTTGCGTCAATATCGCCAGTAACGCGCGCATTCTGCTCTATAAGGGCATCCTGACGAACGCCATCAACAATAAGATCAATACGTTCGCCAGTATCCCACACAGAGATATTGCGCAAAGTTAAGGTGCCTGATTCGTTCATTTCACTCCTGGTTTTGCGTAATTTTTACAGTTATATAATAATAT
>NZ_LXJL01000134.1:0-2531 GCF_001641215.1 Gardnerella sp. 30-4
AAATACAGTATTACACATTACTTTTCGTAAAAATGTCAATTTCAAGGTTTTTAAAGATTTTTCCCAGAAAACTCTCAGGAAACTCTTGAATACTCCCCCAACCAGCCGCAAAACCGTTGCAATATAGCCACTCTTGTGCGACACGCCGAAACTACATTTGCGTAAGCGCGACCGAATTCCCAATGCAATACCACACAAATCTACCTTGCCTTCGTCTTTACTGACTCAAGCAGTCCTCGCTTGCGTTGAAAGTCCACTGGACTTTCAACTTTGAGCAAGCTCGGCGCTCCGAGTTGCTTTCGTGCGCGCAATGCTACACTCAAGCAGGCCGTCGCGCCACAAAACGTTGCAAAATCGCCATTCCCCCACGACACGCCGCGCACGACTACGCGCCCTCAACTTCTCCAGTCACCTATTCATTACTAACGCAGTTTGCGTACTGCGCCAGTAACGCTAAATCGCAATTACTCGTTGCTAACGCAGAAACGCAGTGACACAAGTAACAAAAAACGCTGAAAACATGACTCAAAAGAGCACATTTTCAGCGTTTATAAGTTTTAAACTTAATTTACTACGTACCAGCCATGCTTTCGCATAAGCTACGCAAGCAATAAATCAGGCAGCAATGCTGGCGATATCAACTGGAACACCAGGAGCCATCGTGGAGGTCACAGTTACCTTAGTAATGTAACGACCCTTGATGGTGCTTGGCTTCAAGCGGCGGATTTCGTCTGCAACAGCCTTGAAGTTCTCTTCAAGAGCCTTAGCATCGAAGGAGAGCTTGCCAAAGAGGAAGGACAGGTTGCCCTGGCGATCCACGCGGAACTCAATCTTACCGCCCTTAATGTCAGCAACAGCCTTGGCTACATCCATAGTCACGGTGCCAGTCTTTGGGTTTGGCATCAAGCTACGAGGACCGAGCACACGACCCAAGCGACCAACCTTACCCATCATGTCTGGGGTTGCAACGACTGCATCGAAGTCAAGGAAGCCACCGGCAACCTTTTCGATAAGCTCGTCATCACCAACAATGTCAGCGCCAGCTTCCTGAGCCTCAGTAGCCTTTGGGCCACGAGCGAACACCAAAACCTTAGCGGTTTTACCGGTGCCGTTTGGCAAGTTCACAACACCACGAACCAACTGATCAGCCTTGCGAGGATCCACGTTAAGGCGCATAACAGCTTCAACGGACTCGTCGAAAGCGTGCTTTGGCATGCTCTGCAACAAAGCGATAGCTTCAGCTGGGGTGTACAGGTTATTGCGGTCGATCTTCTCAGCCGCTTCACGATACTTCTTAGAACGCTTAGCCATTTCTACACTCCCTTTCAGTCGGTAACGGTAATACCCATCGAGCGAGCAGTACCCGCGATGATCTTCATACCGGCCTCGACGTCACGTGCGGAGAGGTCAGGCATCTTAATTTCGGCGATTTCGCGCACCTGAGCCTTGGTCACAGAACCAACCTTGTGAGTCAATGGATTCTCGGTGCCCTTCTGGATTCCAGCAGCCTTAAGCAACAAAGCAGCGGCTGGTGGGGTCTTCAAAATGAAGGTGAAGGAACGATCTTCGTAAACGGTGATCTCAACTGGGACGATTTGACCCATCTTGTCCTTCGTCTGGTCGTTATACGCCTTGCAGAAGTCCATGATGTTCACGCCGTGGGAGCCTAATGCTGGACCCAGTGGTGGAGCTGGATTTGCCTTACCAGCCTGAATCTCGAGCTTAATAAGCGCGGAGACTTTCTTTTTCGGAGCCATAATATGGTTCTTCTTTCTTGTACAAGCGGTTCAAACGGTTGTTGCAAACGCTAATATAGTCGCTTCTTACAGAAGTAAAGCACTTACGAAACGTTGCTATAAAGCCGTTTTGCAGCTTCCTCCCGCATCTTGTATTGCTGTGCTGTGCTAGCGGATTCCTCCTCCAGTCACAAGCCTTCCTATTATGCCACATCTTCGCGACACGCACCATTACGAAAGCTGCAACTATCTTTGTGCAGCAACAAAAGTTGGAAGTCTACTTCCAAGTTGGGTACAAACTTACAAAAGTTGGAAGTCTACTTCCAAGTCGAGCGCAAACTTACAAAAGTTGGAAGTCTACTTCCAAGTCGAGCGCAAAACACTAGAACATTATAAAATGTTAAAACTCTAACTCAGGATTCTTTAACAACTCATCAAACATCGCATGATACAAGCGCAAAGGCAGATCCTGTCGCTCGCGCGTTACAGCGCGCTCACGTCTTCGCTTGCATTGAAAGCACACCGTGCTTTCAACTTTGAGCAAGCTCGACGCTCCGAATTACCTTTGCGCGCTACGCTTTAAGCGCAAAAGTAGGTCGTCGCGCACAAACGTAAACAGCCTCATCATCCGTTCCATAATCTATAACCACATACCTATCGTGATACTTTCTGCCAGCAGTCTTAAACTTCAAATCAACACCAGGATAATCGCTTACAAAATCTCCCAACATGCTTTCCGTAAGCATATTCTTATTTCTAGCATTATCACTAAAAACTACGATTTCAACCCCTTCA
>NZ_LXJL01000135.1:0-2065 GCF_001641215.1 Gardnerella sp. 30-4
GTGATATTGTTAATTTATGTTAGAATTTCAACATATTACAAAGCGTTTCGGCGCAAAAACAACGCTTAACGACGTTTCTTTCGTCGCCGAAGACGGTAAAGTCACGGGCTTTTTAGGTCCTAACGGCGCTGGTAAATCTACCACCATGCGTTGTGCGTTAAATCTTATTCATGCCAATAGTGGCACTTCTCTTATTGACGGCAAACCTTACGCAAAAATCGCCTCTCCAATGACGGAAGTTGGAGCAGTTCTTGATGCAAAGTCTGCTCACAGGGGCCGTACGGCTTACAATCACCTGTATTCATTGGCTTTAACTCATGGAATATCAAAAAAGCGCGTTGACGAAGTGATTGATATTACTGGATTATCAAGTGTTAAAACCCGCAAAGCAGGATCTTTCTCGCTTGGTATGAGCCAGCGTCTTTCCATTGCGGCGGCACTTTTAGCAAATCCACACAATCTCATTTTGGACGAGCCAATTAACGGCTTAGACCCAGAGGGCGTTAAGTGGGTTCGCGAATTATGCAAGTATTACGCGAGCGAAGGCCGAGCAATACTACTTAGTTCGCACTTAATGAGCGAAGTTGCACTAACTGCAGATAACCTTGTGATTATTGCTCATGGCGAAATTTTGGAGCGCACAACAGTACAAGATTTTGTTGACGCACATTCTCAGCACGCTGTGCGACTTGTAACTCCAGAAGGCGAAAAACTAAAGTCTGTGCTTGCTCAAAACAATCCTGAATGCAAGATTTTGCAAGATACTCGCACTCCTCAAGACGTTCAAGAAGGCGAGCTTTTTAGAATAACAGGATGTGAGCTTAATCAGCTTGCTCGCGAAATTGCGGATAATCAAATTTTGGTATATCAGCTAAATCAAGAGCACGCATCACTTGAGGAAGCATATTTGGCTCTTACGCATGGCCAGGAGCAGTACGTTACTAAGACTGTTCCTAGCAGCGATTTAAAGCCAGACAGCAAGCAGCATGCAGAGCAATCTAACAATAAGGAGAGTGCAAAATGAGTGAGCAAGTAGCAAATCAACAAGTGCAATCTTCTGAGTCCAACGCACGCCAATCCAACGCGTACAAAACAGGCCGCAGCATGAACGCTCAGCACTTACGCCTTACATTCATGCACACGCTTAAATCTGAGATTGTTAAGTTGCGCGGACTTTCATCCACCTGGTGGTGCATGGCATTAGCTATTGTTTTGCCAGTAATCTTTAGCTTTATTATCGCGATTGTGCAAAAAGCAATGTCTAAAGTTGACATTAAGAATGGAGCAAATCAAGGTAGATCAAGCGCTGCAATTACTGTTGGGCCGAGCAATAAAAGTGACCTTATTGCATCTCAAGAAAGCATTTTCCGCTTAGTTATTAGTTTTGCTTCTGTATTTTTGATTGTTTTGTCGATTTTTGCAGTGCTCGCTGTAACCGCGGAGCATTCTACAACTTCGATTCAGGCTTCTCTTACTGCTGTACCTAGAAGGGGTATGTTTTTTACGGCTAAGTTTATTGCTGTTGCAATCTACGTTTTTGTGGTTCAACTTATTGCAATGGCAGTTTCGTTAGCTGCTGCAGAATTAGCTTTTATAGGAGACAGCACTTCTGGATTATCTGGAAGCAACGCGTGGAAATTGCCTCTTACGCTGTTCCTTGGCTCTCCTGCAATTATGGTTGTTGTAGCAGCAATGGCGTACGGTTTTGGCATGATTTGCAAGTCAACTGCTGGCGGAATTATGTGCGTTATTGGAGCCGTGATGATTTTGCCTAGTGTTCTTAGCATTATTATGTTTGCAAGCAATTTCGCGAAGTGGAATTCAATACTTATACAGCTTTTGCCAGCCACAGCGGTGGGGAAATTCTTGGGCGGCTCACCTAATTCGGGTGCACAGCTTCCACCAAACGCATATATTTTCACATGGTGGCAATCAGGCTTGGTGGTTCTCGCTTGGGGCGTAGTCATGTATGCAATTGGCCACGTTGTTGAAAAGCATCGCGATATTTAAACATAGTAAGTATAAATAAAAAATAAGCCCCGTTCGATTGCAATCATTACTGAGC
>NZ_LXJL01000135.1:2393-4891 GCF_001641215.1 Gardnerella sp. 30-4
AAGCAATTTCGCGAAGTGGAATTCAATACTTATACAGCTTTTGCCAGCCACAGCGGTGGGGAAATTCTTGGGCGGCTCACCTAATTCGGGTGCACAGCTTCCACCAAACGCATATATTTTCACATGGTGGCAATCAGGCTTGGTGGTTCTCGCTTGGGGCGTAGTCATGTATGCAATTGGCCACGTTGTTGAAAAGCATCGCGATATTTAAACATAGTAAGTATAAATAAAAAATAAGCCCCGTTCGATTGCAATCATTACTGAGCAAACGAGCGGGGTTTATTTATTGCAACTTTTGCCGATACTAGTTTTAATTCTTTTTGCTAGAAGTAAAGCGCCCACTGCAAATAGCATAACGCCCCGAGCAACCATAGCAATAATAGATGGCACTAATTCTGGCACTAAGCTCATTGTGCATTTTCTTGAGAATCCTGATCGTTTTGTTTCTTTTTAGCAAATTGAGGATGAGCATACTCTGGCCCAATATATGAAGTATCAGGCAATGGTAGCTCGGTAGTAGGCTTAGCATACTGAGGTTGCGCATACTGCTGTTCACAATGCTGTGGTTCAGGATACTGATCTTGTTGCGCATACTGCTGCTCATAGTATGGTTGCTGACTGTATTGCGGATTGTAATATTGTGGCTGCGCGTACGGCTGTTGTCCGTACGGCTGTTGTGCATACGGCTGACCGTATTGGATTTGTTGCGGTTGCTCATATTGTTGTTGCGCATACTGATTTTGTTGCGCGTATGATTGTTGTGCGTACGGCTGCTGTGCGTACGGTTGTTGAGCGTACTGTTGTTGAGCGTACTGTTGATCGTATTGGATTTGTTGTGGCTGTTGAGCGTACGGTTGTTGCTCATATTGAGCATACGGTTGCTGTGCGTACGGCTGCTGAGCATACTGATTTTGTAAGTATTGTGGAGTCTCCTGCTGCGGTTGAATAGGTTGTGCCTTTTGAGCTGGCAAGTCAGTTTGAGAGGCTTCCTCTATTACGTTGGCGTGTAGCACAGGTGCAGGTTGTGGTTCAGTCTCAGGCTTGGCTTGAGGCTCAGGCTTGGCTTGAGGCTCAGGCTTGGCTTGTGGTTCAGGTTCAGGTTCAGGTTCAGGTTCAGGTTGTGGCTCAGGTGTTACTTGCACAGCAGGCTCAGGCGCTACCTTTGTTTCATGCTCTGTCATTTGCTGCGTATCAAGCTCAGGAAATACCTGTGCTTCAGGCTCAGTAGTCACATGCGTTTCAACCGCAATTGTTGCCTGAGGTTCAACTGCCTTAGGTTCTGCAACTGCTTGAGGTTCTTCCGCCAGCTGAGGCTTTACTTCTTCCTTTACCGCTGTCTTTACTTCTTCCTTTACTGCTGTCTCTACTTCTGCCTCCACAGTTGTATTCTCTGTTGTTAGTTGAGGTTCAGGAGTCAATTGTGGCTCAGGCTCATTTAACAATTGAGTATCTACTGCCGCATCTTGCGTTAATTGTTGTATTGAATTTAGCTGAGTCGTTTCATTGTTGACATTATTAGGGATGTGTTCCTGAGCATATGCTTCTGTAGAATTTTGGTATTTTTGTACATTGTTATAAACATATGGAGGTTTGGACACATATGCTGCGTTGTCTCCTATTGCCGCCATATACGCATCTTCGAGTGAAACGCATTCTTTACTCAACTGATATGTAAGTAATTGTTTATCGTTAAAGAATTGCGCCAAATCTGCAATATTTGCATTATTTATAACGAAAGCTGCGCCTTCCTGCACGTCTTCGTTTTTGTGCTCAACTTGCATAATAGAGCATTCACTATGCTGCGATTGCATAATGTCAAATAGCTTTTCTGGTTCAGGAGTAACAACTCGTACAGTGTTCTGAGAATATGCAGTAAGCAAATCTGTCACGCTTGTTTTTTGTAGAATTTTACCATGTGCAATAATAACAAGATCGTCTGCAATAAGAGAAAGCTCACTAATGTTATTAGTGCTGATAAGTACCGCACCACCGCGTTCTGCATAGTATTTGCAGATATCGCGCATCCATCTAACTCCTTCAACGTCTAAGCCATAGAATGGATTATCGAGAATAAGATTATGAGGATCTGCGAGAAGTGCTGCAGCAATCTCAAGTCGTTTGCGCATGCCGGTTGACATTTCTTTAATTTTCATATTTTGTATAGAGCTGATTCCGGCAATATCCATAATCTCCGATACGCGCGTTTTTGGAATTTTGCAATACTTCGCGACGAATGTGAGCTTTTTTATAGCACTAGTATTTCTATAATTAGCTTTTAAATCTAATACTGTGCCGACTGTTTCTATTGGGGAATTGAGTTTTTTGTATGGGACGCCGTCGAATAATGCTTCACCTCCATTGGCTTTTATGAGTCCCAATGCGCAATATAGTGCAGTTGATTTTCCGGAACCGTTAGGTCCAACAAAACCTGTAACTTTACCATCTTCTGCTACAAAAGAAATATTATTTAGTACTTGCTGTTTTTTATAGTACTTAGA
>NZ_LXJL01000136.1:0-2443 GCF_001641215.1 Gardnerella sp. 30-4
ATTAACAAACTATTTTAAAGCTTTTTCTGCGATATCATGCCTAAAGAACATGTGCGGAAGATTAAGCTTATCTAATATGCTGTAGACGTTGTTTTGAGCGTCTTTTACGTCGTCTCCATGCACTTGTATAAGAGCTACTCTGCCTGAAGAAGTAAGAAGTTTTCCGCTTTCTTCATCGCTTTTTACTCCTGCATAATACACGTGCTGACCTTGGTTTTCGTCAACAGGAATTTGAGGAAGTTGAGTTCCAGTAACTAAAGTGCCAGGGTAGCCTTCGCTAGCAATGATCACGCCGAGCGTAACACCGCTATTTTTCCAAGTAAAAGTCGGATTTTTATGCTGCAAAATATTCCATATAGCTGCACCAAAATCTGAAGTAAGGCGAGGAAGTACAACTTCTGTTTCTGGGTCTCCAAAACGAGCATTAAACTCAATAACTTTAGGACCTGTTGCTGTATCAATTAAGCCAGCATAAAGCACGCCGGTAAAAGGCGTACCCTCTTTAGCTAGTCCTTCAACAGTTGGGCGCACAATCTCGTCGATAGCACGCTGAACTGTTTCGTCGCTAATTTGTGGAACAGGGCTATAAGCTCCCATGCCGCCAGTATTTGGTCCTTTGTCTCCGTCGTAAGCGCGCTTGTGATCTTGAGAAATAGGCATAACCCAAAAATCAGTTCCGCTTACAAAACTCATAAGTGAAAACTCTTGGCCTTGCAAAAATTCTTCAATAACGACTTTTGCTCCAGCTTGACCAAAACGATGATCGACGAAAATATCCTCCAAAGCATCAACTGCTGTTTGCTCATCCATAGCAACAGTAACGCCTTTTCCAGCAGCCAAACCGTCCGCTTTAATAACAATTGGAGCACCATGCTCAAGAACGTATGCGCGTGCTGTCTCCAAAGCGTCAAATGTTTTGTAGGAGGCGGTTGGAACGTTGTGACGAGCCATAAGCTTTTTTGCGAAATCTTTAGAGCCTTCAATTTGAGCTGCGGCTTTGTTTGGACCAAAAGCGGCAATTCCATGCGCTTCAAAATCGTCAACAATGCCATTCATAAGCGGAACTTCAGGACCAATGAACGCAAAATCGTAGTTATTGTCTTTAACGAACTTAATAAGAGCGTCATGATCTGATTGACTTATGTTTGCAGTTTGAATGCCATCTGCTGCAATACCAGGATTTCCAGGAGCAACAGTTACTTCTTCAACGCTTTCTCCTTTAAGTAGCGCGTGTGCAATAGCGTGTTCGCGAGCGCCAGAACCAACTACTAAAACTTTCATTTTTAATCCTTTATTGCTTTAAGATTTCGCTGTCTACTGTTTTGCAGCTTTATATTTTGCGGTTTTGCGTTTTTGTGGTTTACAACAACTCAACTGCAGCGTTTTCGCGCTTAGCCATTTTGCCAATAATATAAGCGGTTTCGTTATGCTCTTTTAGTATTCGCATTGCCTCGTTTGCTTTGTTTTCGTCAACTGCCAAAATCATGCCAATACCCATATTAAAAACGTTGAACATTTCAGTGTGAGCAACTTTTCCAGCTTTTTCAAGAACGCCAAAAATAGGTGGAACGCTCCAGCTAGTAGTGTCAATTTTTGCAGCTAAATCATCTGCGTACATGCGCGGAACATTTTCAATAAATCCGCCGCCTGTAATATGAGCAACTCCCTTAATAAGATGTTCTGCAAAAAGTGGCTTTAAAGCTTTTACATAGATTCGAGTAGGTTCAAGAAGAACTTCGCCAAGTGTTTTGCCATTAAGCTCATCTAGTTTGGTGTCAACGCTAAAACCTGCTTCTTCAAACAAAGCTTTGCGAACAAGAGAGAATCCGTTTGAATGAACTCCTGAAGAAGGAAGTCCTATAAGCACGTCGCCGGCAGTAATAGTGGAGCCGTCAACAATATTTGAACGTTCTGCAACGCCTACTGCAAAACCTGCAAGATCGTACTCGTCTTCGTCATACATCCCAGGCATTTCAGCAGTTTCGCCGCCAATTAAACCTGCTTCTGATTGCACGCAACCGTCTGCAACGCCTGAAACTACTTGCTCAAGTATTTCAGGATTGTTTTTTCCGCACGCAATGTAATCGAGGAAGAAAAGCGGCTCGGCACCTTGAGCTGCAATGTCGTTTACGCACATAGCAACGCAATCAATGCCAATAGTGTTATGCTTATTCATCATTTTTGCAATCACAAGCTTGGTTCCAACGCCATCTGTGCCAGAAATCAGCACTGGCTCTTTGTAACCAAGAGACGCCAAATCAAATAAGCCGCCAAATCCGCCAATGCCACCTACAACGCCTGGGCGCTTTGTGCGATTTACATGAGATTTAATACGACGTACTACTTCGTATCCTGCTTCTACGCTTACGCCAGCTTCTTCATATGCATGTGGCATATCGGTTCCTTTCGTAACACTGTTATAAGTATTTTCTTAAGTTTTATT
>NZ_LXJL01000137.1:0-2442 GCF_001641215.1 Gardnerella sp. 30-4
ATTCTTTAGTATTTAACTTTTAAGAATTGCGCGAATTTCTTTAGCGTTTTTTGCTTGTGCAAGTTCTCTAGTCTTCACAGGATTAGACAAAGCTGCAGCAACCGCGGACATAACGCCAATATGCTCATTTTCATCGTGACCTGCAAGACCAATTACTAAAGAGACCGGATCGTTGGCAGTGTTACCAAATTTAACAGGCGTACTTAAGCGAATCCAGCTCAAACCACTTTTTAACACTGCTTCCGACGGGCGCGAATGTGCCAAAGCCAAGCCTGGGGCAATAACAATATACGGGCCCATTTTCTCAACTGTTTCAATCATCTGATTCGTATATTCATCAGTAGTAAAGCCAGACTCCTTCAAAGCATTGCCTGCAAGACAAATAGCATCACGCCAATCCTTCGCTGCAATATCAAGGTTTACTGCAGAATCCGGGAGAAGCTCATCAATATCAGTACTCATATTTTCTCTTTTCTAAGCATGTTAATTATTCTTGATTATTTCTGATTGGTAATCGAATTTTTAATGTTTTTCGTAACGATCATATTTTGAATTACTCCCTTAGCTTATTCTTGCATGATTGAGTGGTAGAACTTTCCAGCTAAAGCATCATGAGCTTTAGCCTTAGCTTCATCAAATGTAGTTTGAGCAAGTTCTGCTCGAACATCGTCCAAAGCAACCGGCGTCATAGAAAGCGAGTTAATACCGAGACCTGTAAGAACAACCGCTAAGTCTGGGTCTGCTGCAGCTTCTCCACACACTCCGACTGGCATAGCATGTGCGTTACCAGCGTCTGCAATCATTTTGATCGCGCGCAACACTGCAGGGTGCCAAGCAGTTTGATAATTAGAAACAGACCCAAGGGTTCTATCTGCTGCAAGAGTGTATTGCGTCAAATCATTCGTTCCGATAGATACAAAATCAGCGACTTGAGCAACCTCCTCGGCAACAAGGGCGATAGAAGGCACCTCGGCCATAATGCCAACCTTTTTAAGACCTTTAGATTTACCAAGTTTTACAAAATATGCTGCTTCATGTTCGTCTGAAACCATTGGAGCCATCACCCATAAGTCAGCATTCGTCACAGCATCAGCACGAGATAATGCCTCCAGCTGACCATCTAGAACATCCATATGCTGTCTTAGAGTACGCAAACCTCGAAGTCCGAGGGCAGGATTTGGTTCATCTTCAGGAGTCAAGAATGGTAACGGCTTATCTGCTCCAGCATCAAGCAATCGAATAACAACTTTCTTGCCTTCAAACTGAGATAGTAACTCTGTATAAGATTCTGTTTGTTCTTCTATACTAGGCGGTTGCTCGTTACCAATAAACAGAAATTCCGTTCGGAATAGACCTACTCCTTCTGCTCCATACTCATGAGCAGTTACAGCATCTGAGGGCTTTCCTACATTTGCCAAAAGAGGAATCAAATGACCATCTTTTGTACTTCCAGGCAATCCACGCAATTCACGAGCGCGGCTTAAACGCTCACGAGACTCTTTAACATGCGCGATTTCTTCTTCACTAGGACTGCTTATAACATGACCATTAACGGCATCTACTACAACAATTTGATGATTCTTCAGCTGAGAGGCATCGTGTGCTCCAACAACAGCAACAATTCCACGAGCACGAGCAAGAATAGCAGTGTGACTTGTAGGACCACCATCAAGAGTGACAATTGCCTGAACCTTGCTTAAATCAAGTGAAGCTGTATCAGCAGGTGAAAGATCCTTAGCAACCAGTACAAAAGGCGAATCACTTTCCGGCACTCCAGGAGCTTCAACACCAATCAAAGATGCAATAACACGCTGGCCAACATCATGCAAATCTCCTGCACGCTCAGCCATGTAACCACCAAGATTACGCAACATGTCTTCAAATTGTGCGAACCCTTCCCAAGTGGCACGTTCAGCTGTTTTCCCCTTATCAATACCAGATTCAATTGCACTTATTAATGCTGGATCGATGGCCATCTGTGCAAGAGCTTGCATAATTGGTGCTGCCTTTCGAGTCCCCTCATCCTTTGCTTCAAGAGCCTCACTTGCACGATGGTTTAGGTCTTTATTTACTTCATTTAAAGCATTTTTAACAGCCTTTTTTGCATCCTCAGCCAACACACTAACAGCACGAGGAGAATCCTCTGGCTCATGCAAAGCAGGTGCCATACACAATACTTCACCATATGCCATCGAGCGCCCAATGCCAACACCAGTGATTACCATACTTAAAACCCTCCTTTAGGTTTAGAAACTTTATTACGGCCGCAACGCCGCATAAGCATTTCTTGTAGGTAAACGTTTCTTACTAATGAAACTATACACCATTAAAAATGTTGTTACAACAAGTGAAAACGTTTTCTGTATTTTTCAATTAATTATGCTACACTTAATGTTGAAAATAGCAAACAAAAAAACCTTAAGAAAAAATATGGTTTGATTT
>NZ_LXJL01000138.1:0-2250 GCF_001641215.1 Gardnerella sp. 30-4
GTATGTGAAACATTTTAAATGTGTATTTTTTATGCAATTTACCCCGCATTTGTAGAGTTAAATATATTAACTTTCCAAATACGGGGTAAATTGTGTGCGTTCAGCTGAGTTAATTTAAACAAACTACTTTTTGCGCGTCGTATACATTTGTGTATTAAGTAAAGTAGTGTAGCGCTTAATAACTCGTGGACGAATAATCTTCATAGACGCAGTCATTAAGCCGTTTTCTTGCGTAAACTCTTCTGGCAAAATAATGAACTTTCGCACAGATTCTGCGCGTGACACGCCTTCATTGGCAAGATCTATAAATTTTTGCACTTCAGCACGAACGACAGCATTATTAGCAGCCTCTTCCATGCTCATAGTAGCGTCAAGACCCTTGAGTTTAAGCCAATTTCGTAAAGTTTCTTCGTCTAAAGTAACAAGTGCAGAAATAAACGGACGCTTATCTCCAAGAACGAGAGCCTGAGACACAAGTTCGCATCTCTTAATCATCTCTTCAATAGGTCCAGGAGCAACATTCTTACCGCCAGCAGTAATAATCAAATCCTTCTTACGTCCGGTAATATAAAGCATGCCATCGTCGTCAATTCGTCCCAAATCGCCTGTTGCGTACCATCCGTCTTTAGTAAATGAAGTTTCTGTTGCTTCATCGTTCTTGTGATACTTATGGAATACGCAAGTGCCTTTAATTTGAACTTCGCCGTCGGATGCGATTCGCAAAGTAAAAGCTGGGAATGCAATGCCAACAGAACCTTCTCGGAATGGAACTCCAATAGGAGTAAACGCGCATGGTGCAGTAGTTTCTGTAAGACCATAACCTTCGTAGACAGGAACTCCTGCTCCGCGGAAGAATGAAAGCAATTCAGGATCTAGAGGAGCTCCACCTGCAACAATCCAGCGTGCGCGACCGCCAAGAGCTTGGCGAAGTGGACGATAAACAAGCGGATCGTAAGCAGTGCGGCGAGCTTTAGTAAGAGCCTTAGCGTCACCAAATTCCTGAACTTCCTTCATATACTGCTGTGCTGTCACAACAGCACCCTGGAAAGCCAAGCCTTTAGCACCGTGACCAGCCTTCTGCGAAGCTGCGTTATAAACCTTCTCAAGAACTCGAGGGACAACAATCATAACCGTAGGTTTTGCAACTTGCAAATCGGAAATCAAAGTAGGAATACCTTGAGCAATATAAATGCGCAACGTACTTGCAACAACAATATAGTTAATTGCTCTTGCAAAAGAGTGTGCTTGAGGAAGGAATAGAAGCACAGAGCCGTCTTTTTCGCTAAGCAAATTCGGCAAGTAAACAGGCAAATTCAACGCTGTAGTGCAATAGTGTTCGTGAGTCATTTCCACACCTTTAGGTGCAGCTGTGGAGCCAGAAGTGTAAACAATAGAGCACAAGTCTGTTTTCTTTACAGAATCAATGCGAGCATCTAGTTCCTCATCGCTAACAGCGTATCCGAAAGCTTGAAGTTCTGCTAAACCGCCTGTTTCAATGCAAATAATGCGTTCCAAACTTGGGCATTCTTCAATAGCTCCATCAGCTTTATCTCGCATGTCAGTTGTTTCAACAATAAGGAAACGCGAGTCGGAATTATTCACAATATTGCGAATTTGCTCAGCTGAATCCGTGTCATAAATAGTTGCAAGAACACCGCCGCAAGCCATAACTGCTGCGTCTGTTACATCCCACTCGTATGATGTTTTGCACATAAAAGCAACAGCGTCGCCTTTGCGCAATCCGTAGTGCATCAAACCTTTTGCGGCATCGCGTACTTCTTGAAGGAACTGATTAGCTGTTTTTGTGACCCACTTATCGTTTTCTTTATAAGTGTAAAGAGGATCGTCGCCCATACGTGCTGCACGATCTGCGTATAAGTCATAAATGCTTGTGCCATCGTCAAGAGGTGCTGCGCTTTCGGTTTTTGTGGTCAGCAAGCCTGTTTCCGGATCGATAAACGTCGTTGTTGGCATTTGCGCACCCCACTCTTCTACGTGTGGAAGGCGTTGTTTTTGTGAAAGTAAAGTATTTGTGTTTTCTTGATCCGTATTAAGGTAGTCTGGTCCGCCTGCACGGTCATCACTGACTGGGTGCGCGAAGTTACTGCCAATACGCAATGCTTTACGGGCAAGATTAAACGCTTGCTGTTGGAGTGCATTAAAAACGGACACATTTGCTCCTTCATTATGCCAAACGGCTTGCGGATTAAGCGCACATCATAGTATCATGCCTGTCTCTTATACACATCT
>NZ_LXJL01000138.1:2906-4022 GCF_001641215.1 Gardnerella sp. 30-4
GTATTAAGGTAGTCTGGTCCGCCTGCACGGTCATCACTGACTGGGTGCGCGAAGTTACTGCCAATACGCAATGCTTTACGGGCAAGATTAAACGCTTGCTGTTGGAGTGCATTAAAAACGGACACATTTGCTCCTTCATTATGCCAAACGGCTTGCGGATTAAGCGCACATCATAGTATCATGCTATGCACTTACATACTATTAACTATAATAATCGTTTGTATGCTCAAGTAGCAGTTATATTCGATTTGATTAGTAATAATTTTGTATTTGCTATAAGTCGTAGCCTGTCGTTAGAATAGCAAAGTTGCTTTGGCGAGGGAATATGCCACTAGCTTGTGATTAGTTTGTTGGCAGAGTTCCGTTATCGACTGGGCTGATAGCCTCTTATGGTTTTCGGCGCGTCGGTGCGCCTGAAGCTGGATTAACAAACTAAACTATCCAGACCATAAGGAGACCGATATGGCTACAAAAATTACTCTTGAAGGCGAATTGCGCACTGAGTTTGGTAAGGGTGTTGCTCGTCGTTTGCGCGTAGCTAAGCTGATTCCAGCAAGCCTTTATGCTGGCGGTGCTGAACCAGTGCATGTTACTCTTCCAATGCGCGAGACCACTTTGGCTTTGCGTCACGCTAATGCTTTGTTCACTATTAAGTTTGGCGAGGAATCTCGCATTGCAGTTGTTAAGGATGTTCAGCGTAACCCTGTTAAGCGCATTGTAGAACACATTGACTTCTACGAAGTTAAGGCTGGCGAAAAGATTGACGTTGAAGTTCCAGTCTTCGTTGAAGGCACTCCAAAGGGTGCTGCAGTTGCATTCGTGGATGTCCAGGAGCTCAAGGTTCGCGCAGACGTTGCTAACTTGCCAGAGCGTTTGGTTGTTAACGTTGATGGTTTGACCGACGGTACCAAGGTGTTTGCTAAGGATGTCAAGCTTCCTCAGGGTGTTGAGCTCGATATGGATGGCGAAGAATCCGTGGTGAGCGTCACTGTTCCTGAAGATGCTGCTACAACCGAAGCTGCTGCTCCAGCTGCTGATGCTGCTGCTGATGCTGCTCCTGCTGCCGCTCCAGCTGCAGAAGAAAAGTAAGTTATAAAATAAGTTAATGTATTTGAT
>NZ_LXJL01000139.1:0-2162 GCF_001641215.1 Gardnerella sp. 30-4
TGATTTATTCACATTTCTATTACGATTTATTATACACGCAGAATCGTTGAAAAATAGCCAAATCTCAGCTTTAAACTTATCCACAAATTACACACATGTTATTCACAATTAAACAATTTCAACACGCTAGACTGTGGATAACTTCGTAGGGTCAGAGTAAACATATCTTACTGATACTTATTACACACGTGCGCTCGTAAACAGAATCAGCATTATTACATGCGCTAAATGCAAGTTTGGGGGTGAAATGGCTGATACATTAGGCGATCCTACATCGCAAGCTGCTTTGGTATGGTCTAATACGCTTACTGTTTTACAGCATAATGCCCTTTTAACTGCGCGCGATAAAGGTTGGTTTGAAGGTGTTAAACCAGAAGCAATCTTTGGTACAACCATTGTTTTGTGTGTATCTAATGCTGAAACGCAACAAGCTTTGCAAAATGAATTAAATTCTCCTCTACTTACAGCATTAAAGATTTGCACTGGTAAAGATATGTTTCCTGCTTTTAGGATTGTTCCTCAATCTGAATATCAGGAAAAAACTGCACAAAGTCCTTCAAATTCTTTATCTCATCAAGCACAGAACAATACGATTTTAAATAAAGCAGTAACTGATAATACAGTTTTACCTGTTGATAATATTTCAGTTTCAGCATCTAATGATTTGCCATCAGTTACAGCTAATGATGTATCTCCTGTACAACCAGATTTTGATCATGCAACTGGAATATCTACTCTTCAACAAACTGATATTTCTACTGAACAGGCTGCACAGCAAAAAATGCCTGTCTCTGTTCAACGCGATGCAATTACACATTTAAATACGTGCGCAACTTTTGATACTTTTGTGCCTGGCGATTCAAATCGTTTTGCAAGAACTGTAGCTTTGGCAGTCGCGGAGGGTTCCGGCAGAGATTTTAATCCTTTATGTATTTATGGTGGCTCCGGTCTTGGCAAAACTCACTTGCTTAATGCAATTGGCAATTATGCTTTAGTAAAAGATTCTTCACTTAAAGTTCGTTATGTAACAAGTGAGGAATTCACTAATGAATTTATTGAAGCTCTTCAAACACCAAATCAAAGTCAAGGTCAAATTGCTGATTTTAATAGGCGATATCGTGAAGTAGATGTTCTTCTTATTGACGATATTCAGTTCCTTGGTGGAAAAGAAGCAACACTTGAACAATTCTTCCATACTTTTAATTCTTTATATCAAGCAAATAAGCGAATAGTTATAGCTTCAGATGTTGCGCCAAAAAATCTGAAGGGATTTGAAGCACGCTTAATTTCCAGATTTGAATCAGGTCTTACGGTTGATATTAAACCGCCAGATTTGGAAACGCGTATTGCAATTCTGAGAATGATGGCATCAATGAATCACTGTAATGTTCCAAGTGACGTACTTGATTTAATTGCTGAACGTTTTACGGAAAATATTCGTGAACTTGAAGGTGCATTGACACGCGTTACTGCTGTAGCATCTTTAAGTAATCAGCCTGTTAGTAAAGCTTTAGCTGAACAAGCATTACAAGATTTCTTTGCTACAGATATTGAAGTAAGACCAACTGACATCATTAGTCAAGTAGCTCAGTATTTCCACATGACTTTTGATGAACTTGTTGGTCGTCAGCGCACAAAGAATGTTGCACTCGCTCGTCAAATTGCAATGTATCTTGCAAGAGAAATGACAAGCATGAGTTTGGTTGATATTGGCGAAGTTTTTGGCGGTAGGGATCATACTACAGTTATGCATGCTTATACTCGAGTAAGTGGCGAGATGCAAGAAAAGCAAGAAATTTATAACTACGTCATGGAATTAACTGTTCGTTTAAAACAAAATCCTGTTGAGCGTAGAAAGTAAACTTATTTTCCACATATTTATGAAGAAATGTTTAAAAGTTTATAAAAAGTTATCCACATACTTAATAACAAATGTGGGTAAAAGCTGAGTATAACTCGTGGAAAACGCCGCTTAAAAATGTTATTAAGTTGTTTATAAGGCATTTAAAAATGTGGAAACTTTAAAAAATAGAAAAAGTTGTGGATAAGTTGCCTACTTATCCACATTGTTGTTCTTGCGTTATCCACATCTTTTAATTGTTAATAAGTCTTTTAAAAAGCGATTTTTAAGCACTTTTCCACATATACACAGTCTTTATTAC
>NZ_LXJL01000014.1:0-8229 GCF_001641215.1 Gardnerella sp. 30-4
ATTATATATTCATAGTCATTGAAGATACATGCTTATTTTGGAGGATGAATGAATTCGAGATTGTATGAGGACCCTTCTGAAGATAATATAAACCCACCTATCTTCACTCCTTCTCATAATAACGATTCATCTAACTCAAACGTGCCTCCTAGTTTCACTCCAAAACGCGTAAAAAGAGGCAAAATAGAGTCTAATGCGCTTCCATCACAAGCGCCGTCTTTTGCGCCTACAACTCAAAGAACAAGAATCTTAAAAAGTCCAGAACAATGTTCTTCTAGACCTGTTTCTTACACATCGCAATTGCAACCAAGACCAGCACCGCGCACAAGTTCTATTTCACAAATGCGTATTCCAACAACTATAAATAAAGCAGTTGGAAGTGCAGCAAAAATACTACCGCACAAACCGCACAGAATTTTACATGCATTTATTGCATTTTTTGTTGTTCTGGCAGTAGGTGTAACTGGTTTTGGGGTATATTCATGGAACTGGGTTGACTCAAGAATTAACCGCACTACTTGGCTTACTAATACTCCTAGCACTCAAGGCAAAGCATGGCTTATTCTTGGTTCTGATCAAAGAGAAGGCGAAGAAGCTAAAGAGATAACAGGATTTAGAACAGATACTATTCTTGTATTGACAAAGCCGAGCAATGGTCACAGCTCTCTAATTTCTATTCCTCGAGATTCTCTTGTTTCTTTAAATGGCGAACAAGTAAAAATTAATAGCGTTGCGCAAGCAGCTGGAAATAAAGCATTAACAGCAGCAATAGAAAAAATTACAGGTCATCGCATTGACCATGTTGCAGAAATACGTTTTGGCGGTCTTACTAATGTTGTTAACGCTATAGACGGCATTGATTTATGCTACAACCGTACCGTAAGCGATAAGTTTAGCGGGTTAAATTGGACTTCTGGATGCCATCACGTTGATGGGAATACAGCGTTAGCATTTTCGCGAATGCGATACGCAGATCCAGAATCTGATTTTGGACGAGCTGCACGTCAACGAATGGTTATTGCAGCTATTATGAAAAAAGCTTTAGATCACAATACATTATTGAATTTTGGAAAAGTAAAAAAGCTTGCTGAAACGGGACTTGCTTCAGTTATTTTTGACGAGAAAACCAATCCAGGAACATTATGGGAAATGGCTCAAGCATTCAAAGAAGCAACTGGACCGTCAGGCATATCTGGAACAGTATATTGGACGAATCCTGACTATCAAGTTCCAGGAGTTGGTTCATCTGTGCTTCTCGATGATGCTAAAAACTTAGATTTATTCAACCAACTTGCATCAGGCACTCATAAACCTGGATCAGTTGGAACTCTTGCGGAGCAACAATAATTTCGAAGTATTGTTGTATAAACAACACTTCAATTAGATACCATAACTTAGAAAGCACTAAACTCGTATCTTTTAACCACAATCTTGCATAAGTATTGCACAAAAATCAAAAATATTGTCTCATACATTTATGAGTAACAAATCTAATACAGGAATGTCTACAACTAAAGTACTTATGCATGTACAGATGGCAGCGAGTATAGTTCCCATATTCGCTCACATAGCATTGGCTATAATGGCATGGATGCAAAATAATTGGATGATGCTAACCATGATTATTCCAAGCATTATGATGTACATAGCAAGTCTTATTCCACAAATTTTTCAATACATATCTGAGAAAAATTCTGTTCAAAGTGTTCAACAAAATCAGCAAATTCAATTATTAAACACTACGCAATCGTCAAATAACTTAACTTATAATCAACAAACTGTAGAAAGTTTGCCAGATACTATTACACCAGTAAGTTTAGAAACATTACTTATGAGAAGAAATGCAATTTCTAATACGCAACATCACTGGAAAGAAGTATTGCAAATATGGTTAAAAAATGCAGGAACATACGACACAAAAAACCAATCTAATAGTATGAAGGAAAATCTAAATACAAATATTTATAACTACTTACCTAATTCAAAAACTAAACACCTTATAGCTCCACTTGGAATAAGCAATAATGGATACTGCTATTTAGATTTAATTAACAATGGACCACATGCTTTAGTTGCTGGAACAACTGGTTCTGGTAAATCAGTACTTCTTACGACTTGGTGTTTAGCTTTGGCTTTTCAATACGGCCCACAGCAGCTACGGTTTGTTTTTATGGATTTTAAAGGAGGAGCAACTTTTGACATACTATCTAATCTCCCACATGCTATGGGAAACGTAGGAGATTTAAATCTTAAACACGCAATACGCGCTCTAAAAGGTCTCGAACTAGAACTAGATAGACGAGAAAGACTAGTAGCTCATCATGGGTGTAATAATATTGCACAAGTAACTCCAGCTGAGCCTTCATTGCTTATTGTTATTGACGAATTTCATGCTTTAAAAGATCAACTTCCCGACTACATGCCTCGTCTTATACGAATTGCATCAGTAGGCAGATCTTTGGGAATGCATATTATTGCTGGAACTCAAAATCCACTCGTACAAGTAAGCGCAGATATGAAAGCTAATATTTCTATTAATATTTGCTTGAGAGTTAGAGACGGAATGCAATCGCAAGAATTATTAGGAACAGCGCATGCAGCTAGAATAAGCCCAAATACACCAGGAGCCGCATATTACAATATTGGAGAAGGAGTAGCTGCTTTGCGATGTGCTCAAAGCAGCAATCCTGCACATTTAGTACGAGCAATACAGTTAGCTGGTAGATTCTGCCATCATGATCATTCTCCAGAATTATTTAGCAAACCATTGCCGTCGATTCTTTCATCAAAACAACTTGCAGAGTATTCAAATAATTACAAATACAAAAATTCGGAGCAAAAAATATCTCAAAGTTTACGTACTCAAGAATTTCATACGAAGCATATTATTATTGGTTTGCAAGACGATACCATACACTTATATCCTGCTCTATTACCAATTCACCTTGGAAATATCGCTGTTATTGGAAGTAGAAAACAAGGCAAAACAACAATATTAAAAATAATTTCTAAAACTTTAAACCTGCCAATATATTCAGGAAAATCACTATACGAACAAAACATTAATAACATTTACAACGAAAATACGCCAATCATTATTGACGATGCGGATGAATTGCTTGATCCGCTAAATACGAGACAAACTGCTATTGCTTTTCAAAAAAGATTAAATAGTAAACAATACCCAGTTATTATGAGCACTAGCACTTCTCGCTACTTACGTTTACCTGAGCAAGCACCAGTGAGGATAATATTTCCAACAGGAGATATTGGCACAGATACAATGCTTGGAATACCTTCTGCTTTATCTAAAAGTTTTGATATTGAAGACTATCAACTTCCAGGACGATGTGTTTTAATCACTCCAGGATCAGCAAGTTTAACTCAAATAGTGCACCTAGAATAAAATTTATTCATAGTGACGCATCTTGACTTTTACGTGCGCGCATTGCTCTACGCTTTAGAGTTCTACGCTCATCCTCGCTTAATCCTCCCCACACACCGTAATCTTGGTTAGTTTCTAATGCGCATTTTAAGCACTCTGTTGCAACATCACATGAGCGACATACTGCTTTTGCTTCTTCAAGCTGTTGAACTGCTGTACCAGCACTGCCAAGAGGAAAGAACAGTTCAGGATCTTTGTCACTACATGCTGCTGTTGTGCGCCAATCAAACGAGTTGCTCATGAATTATTATCCTCATTTCTTACCTACAACGGTGAGCTTTAGAAGTTCCCCTGAATGTAAGGAAATCATGAAAAGAAAGTTTTTTCAAGGTATTTTGCATCTTTATTAGCAATTTTAATTGTTCCTATACTTTTTACACTAAATGTATAACATTTAATGCACGTTGGAAAACAATTTTTACTAAAGCTACTCAATACCAGATACGCGCAATTTAATGTCTAACACTACCCTAGTTCCGCCTTCTCTTCGAGGAGACCAACGAACTGTACCACCAAAATCGTTAGTGACAAATGTGTTTATGATCTGCGTTCCAAGGCCAGAGCCAGATGGTTTAGCCATTCCATGAGAAGACTCGCTATCTATACCATCTCCATCATCTTCAACGACAATATTAAGATTGTCTCCGCCCCTACCAACTGCAATACGAATATGACCTTTTTCACGACCTTCAAAACCATGTTCAACTGCATTCGTCACTAACTCAGTTAAAACAAGAGATAATGGTGTAGCATCCTGAGCTGCTAATCTGCCAAATTTTCCAACAAAATCAATATCAATATTTTGATTCTGAGACGCCAACTCAATTGACATCTTCAACAAACTCGAAATAACTTTGTCAAAATCAACAATTTCGTCAGCAGTTTGACTCAAGCCTTCATGAACTAGTGCTATAGTTTGCACACGACGTTGAGCTTCCTCAAGTTCTTTTCTAACTTCAATAGATTTTGTTTTACGGGCTTGCAAACGCAAAAGAGCAGAAACAGCCTGTAAATTGTTTTTTACGCGATGATGTATTTCAGAAATAGTGGCATTCTTAGTGCGCAATTCCTGCTCACGTCGCAAAACTTCAGTAACATCACGACATAACACTACAGCTCCAACACGATTATTTGGACCCCACAGAGGCAAGGAGCGCATGGAAACTATAGAATGGTTCGCTTCAAGTTCACAATCTACATCAGCTTTTCCAGTTAATACAAGAGGTAAACTTTCGGGAACATTATCGTTTGTATGCAACAACCTAGTGCCAAATTCGCTTAAATATTCACCTTGCATAGTATTTAATCCACCGAGTCTGCGGAAACAACTAATGGCATTAGGGGAAGCATAACGAACTATTCCATCGTCTTCTAGCACAATAAAACCATCGGATACTCGAGCATTATGTCGCTGATTTAATACAGATTCATGATATGGGAATTGTTCACGAGGAATCATGTCAAATAAAGTTTTACCAGCATTGATACTTTCGGTTTCATAACGACCGTTAGATTCACGCGTTGCCAAATTAGTTTCGCGCATAACTAATCCGATGGTTTTACCCCTATGACGAACTGGAGCGTAAACGTAGCATACAGTAGCTCTACCAATAGAACGTAAGGTTGAAGAGTGGAAACTTGTCTCAGATTTCATCGCCTCATTAAGCTCAGGTACTAAAGAATCATCTAATTTTTTACCTAACAAATCATCAGTACGCAAAGTAATAGCTGTTGAAGGACGACATTGTTCAGCAACAACATAATCACCGTCACCATTTTGAATAATCAGCAGCAAATCTGCAAAACTCAAATCTGCAATAACCTGCCAATCGGCCACCAAATGATGAAGCCACTCACGATCACTGTCATTAAAATCAGGACGAGTAGCAAGAATGTTAGAAAAATCAGCCATAATGTAATAATATATCGAACTCACAGAAAATTCTGTGAGGCATGTTGTTGTTTTGAACAAGAAAACCGCTCCTCCTCAATTAAGAGAAGAAGCGGTTTAATAATTTATAAATTATTCTTTAAAACTAGAAGCCAAACTTAGCAGCAGTTTCGCGCAAAGTTTCAGCAGAACGCTTCAAAGCAGCCAACTCACGATCAGAAACTGGAGTGTTTAGACGAGAGTTTACACCATTGCGATTAAGCAATGTTGGCACAGACATGCACACATCAGAAATGCCGTGGAAGTCATCGAGCAAAGAAGACACTGGAAGAATGCGGTTAGTGTCGCGAAGAACAGCCTCAACAATATCTACACCAGACATAGCAATAGCGTAGTTTGTTGCACCCTTACCGTTGATAATCTTGTAAGCAGCGTTAACAACTTCCTGATGGATTTCTTCGCGCTTAGCAGCATCAAGTGGCTCATGACCTGGAAGAGCGTTCCAATCGCACATTGGAACACCACCAATGGTTGCAGAAGCCCACAGAGGAACTTCAGAATCACCGTGTTCGCCAGCAATGTATGCGTGAACGTTCTTAACATTAACGCCAGTGTGCTGAGCGATCAAGAAACGAAGACGAGCGGAATCAAGGTTGGTACCAGAACCAAACATTTGGTTTGCTGGAAGACCAGAAAGCTTCATAGAAACGTGCGTAACAACATCAACAGGATTAGTAATCAACATGTAAATTGCGTTAGGAGCAACCTTCACAACGTTCGGAATGATTGACTTCATGATGTTGATAGTGGCTCCTGCAAGCTCCAAACGAGTCTGACCTGGCTTCTGGCGAGCACCAGCAGTAATCACGACCATGTCAGCATCACGGCAAATTTCCACATCGTCAGAACCGGCAATAGAAACTGCAGGATAGAAGCTAGAACCATGCTGCATATCCAAAACTTCAGCTTCAACACGTTCCTTAGCAATATCTTCAAGCACAATCTCACGCGCAACACCACGCTGAGCAGCAGCGAAAGCGAGAGTAGATCCGACTGCGCCGGCACCAATAATTGCAAGCTTAGTTGGCTTAACCTGCGAACTCACCATGAGCAAAAACCTCTTTTCAACAACCTATCACACCCTTATAAGCACACAAAATACCACGATTTATGCATTACTAAGGGCTGCTCTCACATTAAGAGCTTTTGGTATGAACACCTTTACTCTAATCGCACCACCGGAATTTATTATTACAATGCTACTTTCATAAGTTTTGCAGCTAACGATGGTCCGACCCAAGCAATAAGTTCAACCCCAGAATCTACATATTCTGCCTTTTCAACTACACCATTTTCACGAACTTTTGATAATAATCCACCAAACTCGTACGGCAAAGTTACATCTACACGAACACGAGGAGACGGTAACAATTCTTCTAAACGATTGCGCAATATTTGTAAATTTTCGCCACTGAATGCAGAAACAATAACAGCATCAGGATAAAGAGAAGAAAAACGTTCTCGCGCAGCATCACTCATCATGTCTGATTTATTCAATGCCATAATTTGAGGTATATCTTCTACACCAGAAATATTAGCGAGAACTTCGTTTACTGCATTAATTTGCGAAATAGGATCTGGATGCGAACCGTCAACTACGTGCAAAATAACGTCTGCTTGTCCAACTTCTTCCAAAGTGGATTTAAATGCTTCAACTAATTGAGTTGGAAGTCTGCGAACAAAACCAACAGTATCTACCAAAGTATAGCTTCTACCATCTTGAGTTTGAGAACGACGTACTGCAGTATCAAGAGTTGCAAACAGTGCATTTTCTACTAATTCTTGCGAACCAGTAAGACGATTTATAATAGACGACTTGCCAGCATTCGTATACCCAACAACAGCTACAGTTGGAATATCTTGTCGTCTACGAGAACCGCGTTTTACATCGCGCGCAGGTGCCATATTTGCAATATCGTGGCGAAGTTTAGAAATACGATTTCGAATAGCTCGACGATCCATTTCGATTTTAGTTTCGCCAGGACCTCTAGAACCAATACCAGCATCTCCTGCAGCTCTACCACCAGCCTGCCTGGAAAGAGCAGCACCCCAGCCTCTTAACCTAGGTAGCATATATTGCAATTGAGCAAGCTCAACTTGAGCTTTACCTTCACGGCTTGTAGCATGCTGAGCAAAAATATCCAAAATAACAGCAGTGCGATCGACAACCTTAACTTTGGTTGCATCTTCTAAAGCTCTACGCTGGCTAGGTGGTAAATCATCATCAACAATAATCGTATCTGCATCATGTTGAGCAACTACTGCTGCAAGCTCACGCGCTTTACCTGAACCAACATAAGTTGCAGCATCTGGCCTATATCTTTGTTGCAACATGCCATCACAAACAACAGCACCAGCAGTCTGTGCCAACGCTGCAAGCTCACGCAACGATTCTTCAGCTTGAGCAAGAGTTCCTTTTGCACTAGACCACACTCCTACTAGCACAACGCGCTCAAGACGAAGCTTTCTATACTCAACCTCGGTAACATCTTGTAATTCACCAAGACCAGCTACACGCTTTAAAGCATTACGAGACTCACGCTCCTGCCAAGCTTCATCATGCTTTTCACTGTCAGAAGTAGTGTCTAGAAGCACATCCGAATGAGCATAAAGCACTGCATTATTGGTGAGATTATGCTCATTCATATTATTAGAATCATTTTCGAGGGAGGAAAGATCGTTTGAATTAAGCACATCATCTCGCCCGGATACCACATTACTATCCACCAACTGTCCCTCCTCTATTTCATTGTAAATAGCGTTTTACAACGTTTGTCTTATTATGGTGACTTGAGACGACAATATATGAACACAACCTATATGTATGATATGT
>NZ_LXJL01000140.1:0-2021 GCF_001641215.1 Gardnerella sp. 30-4
GTTAATAAGCGATCGCATATGCTGTCATTATGGTTGGGAGACGCAAGGTTATAAACCACCAAAACAAAAAGAAGTATAGAAGCGTGACATCTCATGGGGGATTAGCATGTCACGCATCTGTACCTTGTGGTGTATATGAAAACAAGGATGTTGATTCTGTAAATTGGCGTTTTGCTAGTTGGAAGAATGTAGCGATTGCTTTATTTAATTTATTTTTGCCTCGCGCATGTGCAGGCTGTGATATTCCAGACTATATATTGTGTGAAAACTGCAAGAAAGCGTTGCAATGCTGGAAACGTGCACCATTTACCAGAACACTATGTGGATATCGCTACGCTTGTGGTTCGTATTCTACGGTTGTTCGTCGCGCAATATTGTTATGGAAGGATCATTTCGATATTGCATGTGACAAAATATTTGGTGAACTTATTGGCGATTTAGTAGTAGAAGTTATATCTAAATTTTTGCGCTCGCATTCTTGTTATATAAGTGAAAATCCTATATTTGTTATACCAGTTCCGTCATCTAAGTATTCATCAAGACATCGCGGGCGTAAACATATGTTGCCTGTTGCAAATTGTGTTGCTAAACGATTGTGTAATAGTGGCATTAGAGCATACGTTTTAGATATTGTAAGTATGAATGCTAGAATTACTGCGAAATCAGTGCAAACTTCCGGTTTTCGTGGAAGGTCTAACAGAATTTCTAAAGCGTTTAGCATCGATTTCAAAGAATTGAGAAAGCAAAAGTCTGAAAATCAACGCGAGTACAAAGCTATTGTATTGGATGATATTGTAACTACTGGCTCAACTATGAATAGCTGCGTTTCAACTCTACAGAGTAGTGGAATTACTGTTTTGGCATGCTTTTCTTTAGCGTGTGTATGCAATAAAGATGATCGTACAGCAGATTACGAATGTTAGTTTACTATTGTATTGCTATAGTTTAGCGGAAGCGTAATCTCAAAGTTTGGACCACGCTTATCGTCTACTACTTTTACAGTTCCATGGTGCAATTGTGCAGCCCAACGAGCAATTGACAATCCTAATCCTGTTCCTCCTGATTCTGTGCCAATTCGCTGATTTCCTTTAACAAATCTTCTGAAAATATCGGCGCGATCTTCTTGAGGAATTTGTTCTCCAAAATTCACAACATTACATATTACAGAGTTTTGGTTGTGATTAATATGAGCACTTATAAGAACACGAGTTCCATCATCTGAATGTTTTAGAGCGTTGGAAATAATATTAGTAAAAAGTTGCGAAAGACGAGCTTGATCTCCTGTTAATTCAATCTCATCATTAATTTGAACTTCAATATTATGATTATGACCTGAATCAGCTATTTCTAGTGGCTCAATAATTTCGTCAATAAAGTCTGTGAAATTAAATGAAGTTATATTAAGGCTTTCCGCACCTGCTTCAACTCTAGATAAATCAAGAAGGAAAGTAATAAGATCAGCAAGTCTATGAGTTTGGTTTAATATAGCTTCCATATTAGATGGAGTAGGATCAACAACTCCATCTGCAAGATTTTCAAGCATTGCTTGTAAAGCAGAAACAGGAGTGCGTAATTCGTGGCTTACGTTTGCTATAAGCTCTCTACGCATCTGATCTGCATGTTCAAGTTCTTCTGCCATTTCATTAAATGCAAGAGTTAATTTACCTACTTCGTCACGACGATTTTCTACAGCAACTCGTACAGAGTAGTCGCCATCAGCCATGGCTTCTGCAGCATTTTTCATTTGACGAAGTGGTGCTGTAAGTCCTCTAGAAAAAATGTATGTAATTCCTAGAGCAACAATAAGCGTTAATGGCATTGCAATCCAGCCATTTAGACCAGTTTTAAGTAAAAACCATGCCATTACAAAAGCAATTGCTGTTGCAAAAACAATAATTGCCGAAAGTTCAATTTTTAGAGATGAAAAAAATCCGACAGGTCTATTTGGATAATTATGCTTTATAGAAGAATTCGTAAATCGAGTTTTTGACTTATTTCTAAGTTGAGGATTTGAGTTTTTA
>NZ_LXJL01000141.1:0-2016 GCF_001641215.1 Gardnerella sp. 30-4
TTATTTATAGCAAAGCATGAGATGCATTTTCATGATATGTTCGTATCAATATTGTTAGGAGATGATGTATGAAATGTACAAGTTGCGGAATGGAGTCTTGGAATGACTTCTGCCCATACTGCGGATCAAAATTAAAGGTCGAACAATCAACAGCAGCTTCGACTTTTGAGCAAAATATTCCTGTTCCGCCGCCGCAACAGAATCTCACTGTTCCAGCAGCTACAGGTTATGGCAGCATGCATGCCAAAAAGAAAAAGCCAATTTATAAAAGATTTTGGTTTTATTTAGTCAGCATAATAATAATTGTTGTTACAATATGCGGATTCTTGAATATTAAAAAATTAGATAACGGCGTTGTTATTAATTGGAATGAGATGGTTTTAGGCTCAGAATTGCCAAATCCTCCATCTAACATGGGTAAAATCATTGAAAACTCTTCTGAAGAAATGAATGTTGATATAAACAATATTTCTGCCAAACAGTTTAATGATTATATTAAAGCTTGCAAGGATAAAGGATTTACTGTAGATTCAAAAACTGATTCTACAGAATATTCTTCTTATAACAGTGAAGGCTATAAATTAAAATTGCTTCGTTATGAAAGCAATAATCAGCTAAGTATCGCGCTGAATGCGCCGATGGAAATGTCTCCAATTACTTGGCCATCGAGTAAAGCAGCTAATCAATTGCCTGTACCAAAATCTATATTCGGAAAGTTCTCCTACGAAAATGAGGATAGCTTCGTAGTTTATATTGGCAACACCAGTATGGAAGATTATGAGAAATATGTGAAAGCTTGCTCTGATAAAGGTTTTACAGTTAATTATAGTAAGGGAGATGATTGGTACTATGCGTACAATAATTCAGGCTGGCATTTGTCATTAAAATACGAAGGCAATAATATTATGAGCATTGGCATCAGTGCTCCAGCCAACAATCCTAAAGACAGTGATGATTCCAATAAGTCTGATGCGAAGAAAGATGCCGCAAAGGCTGCTCCAAAGCAAGCTACTCCAAAAGCTGAACCAAAACCTAAAACTAACACGAAGCTTGTTAATGGATTGCGTAGTGATTTCAAAGCGGCAATGGATAGCTATGAAACAGTTATGGACGAATATGTTGCGTTCATGAAAAAGTATAAGAAAAATCCAACTGATAAGACTATTCTTAATGAGTACTCTGCGTATTTAGATAAATATAATGATGCAGTAAAAAAGTTCAACAATTGGCATAGCAAAGATTTGAACTCTGATGAGCTTAATTATTATGTTGATGTTCAAGCGAGAGTTTCTAAGAAACTTATAGCTGTGTCTAAATAGTATTAACTATATTTGTTTGCAAATGTAGCGATAATAGTAGGGGTCAATGTTCTAAAATATTGACCCCTACAATTATTTTGTAAACTGCTTACAATTTACAATTTTGTTTACTCTTATTTTGCATGTGCAAAATTTGAAAGTCTTGCAGCTTTCTTTTCTTTCTTTTTTATGACAATTCCAACTATTGAGCAAACTATTACAGCCACTGCCAACGGCGTATAAAGGTAATATGTAAAGCCAAAAGTATAATTATCTGAAGGAAGTGCATGACGGCTTACTGCGTCATAATTCATAAGAAGTGATGCAGCTGCCAAGATGAGTGCAAATACAATATTTGCAACAGGCTTATTTAAAAGTGTAAACAATAGTATAAGAAGTATAGATGCGATTAGTGCAATTATGAGAACAACATTTATTATTGCTTCATTCTTGAGCCAGTCATTTCCATGAGAATTATTAGCAAGACAGAAATATAACCTAAGATTTTCTAACATCGATAAATCGACAGCGTCAATATTTTTAAAACCTATTTCTTTTGCAAACAAGATGTCTGGATTTGATGTCAAAAAATTCCTGTATTCTCCGTACGATGAAGAATATGGCAGAAGCAATCCAATTAAAGCAATGCCGCTAAAAATAAGATTAATAATCTGGTGAATTTTTATTTTTTTCATATTCCCTACCTATAAAACTACTT
>NZ_LXJL01000142.1:0-2015 GCF_001641215.1 Gardnerella sp. 30-4
TTATCAGAATATGAAATTGATTTTTCGAGGAAAAGATTAAGCCTATGGAATAATGTTAAAGTTAAAAAAAATAGTGAAAGGATGGCTAAAATGCGATTATCGAAGATAAAGATTAAAAACTACAGATTGCTTATTGATGCCGAATTGGATGTCGATGCAAAAACAACCCTTATTGTTGGCAGGAATAATACGGCCAAGACTTCCTGTAGCAACTGTATCAACACCGTGCTACAAGGAAACGATTTTTCATATAATGATTATCCTATATCAAAGCGAGAAAACCTCTACAACCTGTTTTTTCAGTTCATGGAGAAAAAATTGAGTTATGAAGATCTCTGCAGAGGAATAGAACCTATTTCTATAGAGTTTGTAGTTGATTATTCATTGGATGATCAAGATACAAAATTGGGGGCATTATCACCTTTCATTATTGACGTTGATGTGGATACCACTACAGCGTTAATTCGTGCGGAGTATCAGTTGAAAACTGACGAAAGCAAACTGCGGGAACTGTTTAAGGATAGTTGCTATAGTAATGATAAATTTGCGCCCAAAGCAGAGGAAATGCACGCTATGCTTGCAAGCAATTTTTCGAGGTTGTTTGGCTTAATTATCTATGCGGTTAATCCAAAGAATTTAGAAGATTGGCAAGTTAAAAGTCATAGAGAACTTAAAGACCTTTTCCCTTATTATCCGATTCCTGCAGAACGCATGCTTGGAGAAGATGGTACTCAAAAGAACGAGTCCCTTAGTTCGTTGATTGCGGACTATTTCAGCTTGAACGAGGAAGATTTGACACCTGATATAGCAGAGAAAGTCAAGGAACTCCGTGCAGTAGTTGATGGTGCAAACAAAAATGTGCAAAAAGAAAGCGATCGAATACTCAGTGACTTGGTCAGCAAGGCAGTTGGTTTTGGATATCCTAATGTTGAAGAATTGCAGCTTGGTGTTACTACTGAGTTAAAAATTGACGATCAAATAAAAAACCAGACACGGCTTTCATATAGCTCTGGCGCCGATGACGAAAGCCTGCCCAGCTCCCATAACGGATTGGGGTACAAGAATTTGATTAAAATGGAATTTCTCTTGGCTGCGTTTGCACGAGATGTTGAGAAAAAGGGAGACGCCTGCATTCCATTGTTGTTCATTGAAGAACCTGAGTCACATATGCATCCTCAAATGCAGCATGCGTTTGCGGAGCATTTAGAAAAATTCCTCGATAAAATTACAACTGTTCATATTCAGACGTTTTTAACTACTCACTCTGCACATATAGCGAATACTATGGATTTCTCTAAAATCCGGTATGCGAAAAAGTCTAAATCTGGAGTTGTTTATAAGAACCTTGATATTTTTGCGAGAGAAAATGCTGACAACATGGATTTCATCAAGAAATACCTTACCCTTAGCAGATGTGATTTGTTCTTTGCAGATAAGATCATTTTTGTTGAGGGTGCTTCGGAGCGGTTGCTACTACCGGACATGATAGAGAAATGCGAGAAAGAAAAACTGTTTGATTCAGAAAAATATAAACTGCCCGCACAGTATTATGCTTTGATCGAAATTGGAGGAGCATATGCATACAAATTCATACCTTTTGCAGACTTCCTTGGACTCCCTTGCTTAATCCTTACGGATATAGATTCTATGATAGATGGCAGAACAAAGGCTGTTGTCAGCAAAGGTAAGACTACCTCCAATGCAACAATAAAATGGTGGATGCGCAAAATTAAGGGTATTCCGCAGAATAGTAAAGATAAGATTTACCTTGCGGATATCACCGCTGCAACAGATGCAGAAAAGACTTTGGGGAAATGTCATATTGAATATCAAACTTCGGAAAATGGGATATGTGGCAGATCTTTGGAAGAAGCCATCATGAATGTGAATCGTAGTCATTATGGGTTCACAGAACCTGTTGCCGAAGAAGATTTGGAGTTTACTGAGAAAAGAAAGACGGACTTTGCACTCAATCTGATTTGCAACAATCCTAATTATTCTATTCCTCAATATAT
>NZ_LXJL01000143.1:0-1993 GCF_001641215.1 Gardnerella sp. 30-4
ATTGAAATTAAAAATAAAACGCAACGGTACAAAACACATACAAGGGTAGGGGAAACCACATGAGTGATGGCATGTTTATTCCAACGCGAAAAGCCTCTGGAAACGCCATAATTACGTTACGTGAAGACGCTTTTGATTCTTCCGGCTCAAGTTCTGCAGACGAAAGCAATAATGCAAAATATTCGCGCCTTTGGGGGCGCAGAGCTGTAGAAGTACTCAATAATGAGAAGCTAGACGAAGGCGTGTACCGTTTAACTTTGCGAGATTCTGAGATTGCTAAAAAAGCTGCTCCTGCGCAATTTGTGAACTTGTATTCCCCTGATCCAACTGCTATGCTTCCGCGTCCTTTTGGAGTTGCAAGCGTAGAAGGCGATACTTTTACTTTGATTTTTGCTGTGATTGGCAAAGGCACTGCTAAGTTTGCTGAGCTTAAACCAGGAGATAGCATTGACGCTCTTGGACCTTTGGGACTTGGCTTTAATATTTCCAAACCTGCACATTATGTGTTGGTTAGTGGCGGCTTGGGCGTGCCACCTATTTTGTGTGCTGCTCAAGCGCTTTCAAAGCGTGAAGATTCTAGCGTAACGGCAGTGCTTGGCTACCGTAACAAACGTTTTGCAGATGATTTAACGAAAGAATATATTTCAGACGTACACAGTATTACAAATGCTGAAGGAACTGTTATTACACTTCTTGACGAACTTGAAAAAGTTAAGCATTTTGATTTCGACGACGATTTACCAACGGTTATTTTGTCTTGTGGTCCTTTGCCTATGATGAAAGCTGTAGCTCACTGGGCGCATGAAAGAAATATTGAGTGCCAGCTCAGTTTAGAAGCGCGTATGGGTTGCGGATACGGAACTTGCGTTGCTTGCGTTGTTGACACTTTGGAAGGCAGGCTGAAAGTTTGCAACGACGGTCCTGTTTTTGATGCGAATCGTTTGGGTTGGGAGTAAAAAATATGAGTGCTGTAAATAATGCCGAAAATAATTCTGTAAATAACGCAAATTCCGTAACAAATTCCGCTGAAACTTTTGGTTTTGACACTAGCCACGTTTGGAAGCACCCAACTCAAGTCGCAGGCGTTAAGTGGAAAAACATGGTTGGAACTGCTTCTGGAACTTTCCAGCTTGCAGCTTGCCGACGCTTTTACGACGTAAGCCAACTCGGCGCAATTTGTACAAAAGGTGTTTCTCCTGTTCCGTGGGAAGGAAATCCTTCTCCGCGCACTGCAGAATCTCCTTCTGGAATGGTAAACGCAGTTGGATTGCAAAATCCTGGTGTCGACCATTATTTAGTAGACGAGTTGCCGAAACTAAAATCCATGGGAGCACTTGTTATTACTAATGTTGCAGGTCACAGTGACGACGATTATGCGCAAGTTGTTGAAAAGCTTGCAGATTCTGCGGCCGACATGCTTGAAATTAATGTAAGCTGCCCAAACGTGACTCACGGCGGAATGAGCGTTGGTACTGATCCGGTTGCATTGCACCGCTTAATTAAGCGTCTTCGCGCAATGACAAGCAAGCCAATGATTGTAAAAATGACGCCAAATGTGACGGATATCGTTTCGATTTGCAAAGCTGCAGTTGATGCTGGAGCGGATGCTTTAAGCATGATTAACACGCTAGTTGGTTTGCGAATTGATATTCGAACAGGCGAGCCTATTATTGCGAATCGCACGGGCGGTGTTTCCGGCCCTGCAATCTTCCCAATTGGGCTTGGGTTTGTGTGGCGAGTGCGTCAAGCTATGCCAGATATTCCAATTATTGGCATTGGCGGCATTGATTCTGGCGAAAAAGCTTTGGAATACTTGTATGCTGGCGCGAATGCTGTAGAAGTTGGTGCTGCTGCTTTGGTGGATCCTACTGCTCCTATTCGCATTGCTCGCGAGCTTGACGATTTGCTTGATTCTCGTCCAAAGCTTGCGTCTTTACTCGCTGAAGGCAAAACTTGGCGCTGAAATTAAGTATTTAAAAAGTATTTAGAAAGT
>NZ_LXJL01000144.1:0-1974 GCF_001641215.1 Gardnerella sp. 30-4
ATATTTAATTACATTATGAAAATGCCCCTGCGTAAGTTAAGTAACTTATTTAGGGGCATCTTTTATTACAATGTTTTACTTTTAATGTAAAACATGCGGTTTTATTTACCAGAAACCGAATGGATCAAATATTCCACCATCGTCACCATCGTCACCTCCACGTTGTTGTAAATCGTCATCGTCGTCATCGTCCGACTTACTGCCGCGTTTTTTACTAGGCTTCTTTTGGTTTTTCTTTAATTTCTTTTCTTGCTTATTTGTGCCATTAACAGCAGCTTCTTCTTGGTTGAATGTAACTTGCAACTTAAGTGTGTTGCCGTTACGAACTATTGTGAGCGTAGCTTTTTGATTGAACGCTGTTGCTCTCACATACCCGAGGAGTGCGTAATTATTGGATACAGGCTTATCGTCAAAGGCAACAATAGTGTCATTGGCTTTGAGTCCGGCTTTTTCAGCAGGGCTTCCTTGATTGACAGAAACAATTTGAGCTCCTCCGCGAGTAATTCCTTCGGACTCAACTGCTGTGCTTTTAATCATGATTCCCAGTGCTACGTGTTTTACAGAACCGTTTTTAATAATTTCTGTAACTACTCGCTTCACCAAATTTGCTGGAATTGCAAAGCCGATGCCGATTGATCCTGTAGTTTCCCCTTGAGCTGATGTTGCTGCAATAGAAGAATTAATACCTATGACTTTTCCGGCAGCGTTAAAAGTTGGGCCGCCTGAATTTCCTGGATTAATAGCTGCATCAATTTGTACTGCATTAGTTACAATTTCAGAGCGGCTTTGGTCGTCCATAACTGATACTGGACGATTCAAAGCCGAAACAATGCCTGTGGTAGCTGTATCGTCATATCCAAGCGGATTTCCGATTGCCATAACTGGTTCACCAACGGAAAGTAGATTAGAATCTGCAAATTGGACTGTCTTTAAATTATTTGGTGAATTGTCTAATTTAAGTACTGCCAAATCAGTAGTTTTATCTGCTCCGACTAATGTAGCTGAATAAATTTGACCATTAGAAAGGGTTACTTGAATTTCTTTTGCATCAGAAATTACGTGATTGTTTGTTACAACATAACCTTTTGAATCAATGATTACTCCAGAACCCTTCCCCATGCCTTTCTCTAAACGAGTTTGTATAGAAACAACGGCTCCGGAAACATTTTTTGCAACTCCTTGCCAATCTGGAGATTGACCACCTTTAACTACTGCGGTCCCAGGGCCAGAAGAATGAGAGCCGATGTTTGCGAAAGAGCCGCTTTGTGGAATTGAAATAAGACCTTGCGAGACTACAAATAGGACTACAACTACGCAAACTATTGCAGAAATTGCGGAGGATAAAATGGCGACAAAAGCAGTTGACGAAGAGCTTTTTGTTTTTCTTTTGTTACCTTTTTTGTTTGTGTCGTTTGTATTTGCTGCATTTGTGCTAATAATGCTTGTTTTTGCTATATTTTCATTTTCTTCGTTACTTGCATTATTGTTAAAATTCTGCTGCGCTGGTGTTTGATTGCCAACTTCATTATTTGGGTAAGAATTATTGTCTGTGCCGTAATTATACGGATTTCCGAAGCCGTTAAAATTATTATTTCCGTAGTAATTTTGTGATCCAATGTATTGCGTAGGAGCATTGTTGATATTTGTATTATCCGCATCGTTATTTTGGTTTACGGCGTAATTGTTAGCTGGATACTGTGTAGTGTTTGTACCAACTTCATTTTCGTTATTTGTTGGGCCGTAAGCTCCGAATTCAGGAGCTGGGCTATATGTTTGTGCTGGTTGCGTTGTTTGCGTTGGTTGTGCTGGTTGCGTCGGCTGTTCCTGCTGCTCGTAATATCCATTATTTGCAGTTTCATTGGATTCCTGCTGATTTGCACCATACATATCGTCAGCCATTCATCCTCCTTACAAAAGACTCTTAACACACCATAATAAACCATGCCATTATCTATGTAAGAGATAGTATGTTTT
>NZ_LXJL01000145.1:0-1825 GCF_001641215.1 Gardnerella sp. 30-4
ATATAAGACTTCGTTTTAACACAACCACAGCCATTTTAGTATATTCATGCATTTTTATTTGGATATTGGAAATGGTACTAAACTTTGCATATCCAAATTATTATTCGACTCTAATAAGCTATACTGCGTTTCTTCCAATTACTGCGTTACAAACACCTTGGACTTGGTTCACATCAATGTTTGTTCACGCACCAAATTTAACCCATATTTTCTTCAATATGCTATGTCTTTGGTCGCTCGGAGTTGAATTAGAACGATTCTTCGGTAAATGGAAGTTTTTTGGATTGTATTTAATATCCGGCTTTGGCGGAAGCGTAGCTGATATCGTATGGTGCAAACTCACTAATAATTGGTTCGTTGCTTCATACGGTGCTTCGGGAGCTATTATGGGGCTTATAGGTGCACTTCTCGTAGCACAATGGCGACTAGGAGAAAACATGCGAGGAACAATTATTTGGATTGCTATTACTCTCGCTATGCCAATTATTGTACCTAATATCGCTTGGCAATCACACGTTGGAGGCTTAATTTCAGGTACTGCAATTGCAGCATTGCTCGGAGTACAAAATCCGCTACTTAAAAAAGCTTCGTTTAATACGCGTTTCTTAGTATATTTTGTATCACTATTTGCTATTCTCACTGCTTGTGCAATGTTTTGTTTGAAGGCATGATTTATTAAATTACACACGTGTAGTTTTCCACCAATGTGCACAGGATTGTGTATAAGTTGTGCCTAAATTGGTGACAACTATATAAGTTATCCACATAGTTAATCACAAACGTTGATAACTTGCCTTTTGTGAACCTGTGCACAAGTGTATAAGAGTTATCCACAATTTAAGTTTTTTGTGGACTAAACTATCGACTACATAATTTTAAAATTTACTTGCTCTAAAATTTTCTACACCTCAATAAGGAATGAGATTCATGCCTACACTTCAAGTTCCAAAAACAATCGAACCAGCAAACGCTTCTACACTCACTTTTATTAAAGAAAACGCACAATTGTCGCCAAGCAAAGCTGCTCTTAAAGCTCCACGCAACGCGAATATCGACATACCGTTTGCAATTAACCAAATAGCAGGTAGACAGATTGCGCAACAAAAACTGCCAAAATGGGCTTCCTGCAACGAAGTCATATATCCTGCACACATTTCTATGGAACAGTGTTCTTCTCAATCAACAGCACAATACAAAGCAAATGTTGCAAAAGAATTACTCAACAAATTAAATTCAGAAAATTTTAGTAGCACACTTGTGGACCTTACTGGCGGCTTTGGAGTTGATTGCACAATAATGTCTGAAGTTTTCGATTCTGCTATTTGTATTGAACAGCAAAACGAACTTTCTAGCATTGCACATCACAATATGAATGCACTTGGTATTACAAACGTAAAATGCTACAACAACAATAGCCTTGATGCACTCAAAAATATTCCTAAGTCAACGATAATATACGTTGATCCAGCTCGCCGTAACAAACAAGGATCTCGCACATACGCTATTGAAGATTGCACTCCAAACGTATTAGATCTTAAAAATCAGTTGCTCACTAAAGCAGAAATAGTAATTATTAAACTTTCTCCAATGCTTGATTGGCACAAAACAGTTAGTGATTTCAGTGGCAATGTAGAAGCCGTACATATAGTCGCACATAATAACGAGTGCAAGGAACTATTGATAATACTTAGTAACTCTCAGCACACAAAAGTACCAGTATATTGCGCAAACGATGATCAGATAACTGTTATACAAGCAACTTACAATACTTCAACAAATCAGGTATCAATACAGCCTGAATCAAATGTTTTAAATAATAAAAAAG
>NZ_LXJL01000146.1:0-1807 GCF_001641215.1 Gardnerella sp. 30-4
GTAATGATAAATCTTTTATTAAAAAATATTGCAAAAATTATCTAGAAAATAAGTCTTTACTTAAACCTAATTTTTGGAAATATCCTACTGGTGGAGCCTATCCTAATCTTACAGGAATAAAGGTTTCGGATTTGCATGTGAATGTAAATTTGAAAAAACAGCGTGTTTATATTATTGCTCATGGGAAAACTGTGTATTCAATGGTTATGAGTTCTGGAATAAAAGACTCGACTCCTCATGGTAATTATCAAATTAATGGTCGTGGTGATCATTTCTTTAATCAAGATGAAAAAGTTGGAGCGGATTACTGGGTTGCTTTTATTGGATCGCAATATTTATTCCATTCTGTGCCGACGAATTATAATTTTGGAGAATATATTCCGTCAGAAGGCATGAAGCTTGGAAAGCCTGCATCGCATGGTTGTGTGCGTTTAAGCGTTGCGGATGCCAAATGGTTTTATAAAAATATTCCTGATGGAACGGCTGTGCATATTGGATAGATTTTTCAAGAATACACGAAAATAAATTATCGAGAATATAAAATGAGGATCTTCAAACGAAGACCCTCATTTGTTAAGCAAAACTATTTTGTAATGTTTTATTTAGAAGAACAGTACTGCAGCTGCATAAGCCAAAGCAACTAAAACAATAGAAGCTAGGAAGCTTGCTGCAAATGCTGCGCGACCTTGCTTAAAAATAGCTCGGAAGTTTACGTTAATTCCAAGTGCAGCCATAGCCATGCCAAGGAAAACGTATCCTGCTTCTACAAGAGTTGATGCGTGAGCTGTTATGAAAGGAACATAAGTTCCAATAACGGATGCTGCAATAAAGCCAAGCATAAACCATGGGAAGCTAATCTTATGCTTTCCGCCATTTTCAACTTTGCTATGACGAGCATTCCACCAAATTGCAATAAAGATGGAGGCTGGAACGAGCATAAGAACTCGTGAAAGCTTCATGATTGTTGCAACATCGATACTATCGAATGCTCCGCCAGCTGCAACGGCATGTGCGATTTCGTGAAGTGATGCACCTGCTGTAATGCCAAGCTGCTGCTTAGTCATGCCAAAGTTAGGCAGGATGAAGATTTCAGCAAGAGCGTAAATAGTGCCCATAATTGCAACTGTTGCAACAGCCATAACTTCGTTCTGTTCTTTCTCATCTTCCTCTTCTGGAAGAACTGGCATTGAGCCAGAAAGACCCATAACTGCAGCAGCTCCACAAATACTTGTGCCTCCTGCTGTAAGCATTGCAAGCTGAGGATTTACCTTCAAGAGTTTAGCAATGTTATAAGTTACGCAAACCATTATTGCAACTAACACAGCTGCAATAGGCAAGCATTTAATGCCCTTGGTAAACAAATCATGCAAATTCAGCTTAAATCCGAGGAGAATAATACCTAGGCGAAGAAGTTTGTTTGCAATCAAACCAGCAGCGCTTTTAACGCCTGCTCGCCTTGAATCATTATTCATTTTGTACACGTGCAATGGCAGCTGCAGAGCCATGCCAACAAGCAACGCAATAATAAGAGCACCAAGTAATTGGAAACCTGGGTACTGCTTAAGCCAGCTACCAATGAAGGAAGCTAGAAGTGTCAATACAGCAATAAGAGCCATATCGATGGTGCAGATTTTCTTTTTCCATGTATCAAAGAAATTAACCATTTAGCCAAGTATTCTCCCATAATCGGACAAAAACGAACATAAATTAAAAAATTAAGCAAATTCTATATAATTTTGCTGCAAATAAACGCGACACGCCGACATAAAATCACATAATCGAACATAATAACTCAATTTATATCGCA
>NZ_LXJL01000147.1:0-1795 GCF_001641215.1 Gardnerella sp. 30-4
CATTTTATACTTTATAGTTAAGCGTTTCGCACAAAAATCTACCAACGTTATTTGCAGTGTTAGACTGTACGTGTAACTTTTGTGTTTAATTTTCGGCGTTTTGTAATTACGTAACGTCGCAAAGTTTCACTATTATAAGTTGAATCGTGTTAGAACTTATATATAAGGAGAATCATGGCAAAAGGACCAGTGCTTGTCGTTGATTTTGGCGCTCAATATGCTCAGCTTATTGCTCGTCGAGTGCGCGAAGCAAATGTGTATTCAGAACTTGTTCCTCACTCTATGCCAGTTGACGAAATGCTTGCTAAGGATCCTCAAGCTATTATTCTTTCAGGCGGTCCTGCTTCTGTTTATGAACCAGGTGCTCCTGACATTGATCCAAAGATTTTTGAAGCAGGTGTACCGGTTCTTGGTATTTGCTATGGCTTCCAGGTAATGGCTCATGAGCTTGGTGGCGATGTCGATAAAGCTGCACTTGGTGAGTATGGCAAGACTGCTGCAACTATTGATGATTCTGAAGGTTTACTTTCCGGATCCCCATCTGCGCAGAATACTTGGATGAGTCACGGTGTTGCTGTTAAGCGTGCTCCAGAAGGTTTTACGGTTTTGGCTCACACAGAAGGTGCTCCAGTTGCAGCAATGCAAGACGAAAGTCGCAAACTCTACGGTGTGCAATGGCATCCAGAAGTTAAACACACTCCATTGGGTCAGGAACTTATATCTACATTCTTACATAAGTGTGCAGGACTGGATAATAATTGGAATCCTTCTAATATTATTGAGGATCAAGTTGCTAAGATTCGTGAAGAAGTTGGCGACGCGCAAGTTATTTGTGGTCTTTCTGGCGGCGTAGATTCTGCTGTTGCTGCAGCATTGGTACATAAAGCAATTGGCAATCAGCTTACTTGCGTTTTTGTTGACCACGGTTTGCTTCGTAAAGGCGAAGTTGAGCAGGTTAAGCATGATTTTGTTGAAGCAACAGGCATTAAACTTATTGCAGTTGATGCAGAAGATGACTTTTTGAACGCACTTAAAGGCGTGAGTGAGCCGGAGCGCAAGCGTAAGATTATTGGCGAGAAGTTTATACGCACTTTTGAAAAAGCTCAGCGTCAAGTTATCGAAGAAGCTGGAAAATCTGGAGCAGAAGTTAAGTTCCTTGTGCAAGGCACGCTTTACCCGGATGTAGTTGAATCCGGTGGCGGTGATGGTGCTGCAAACATCAAATCTCATCACAATGTTGGAGGTTTGCCAAAAGATTTGAAGTTTAAGCTTATTGAACCTTTGCGTACTTTGTTTAAGGATGAAGTTCGTGCTATTGGAACTGAGCTTGGACTTCCAGATGAAATTGTTTGGCGTCAGCCATTCCCAGGACCTGGTTTAGGTATTCGTATCGTGGGCGAGATTACACGCGAACGCTTAGCTGTTCTTCGTGAAGCAGATGCTATTGCGCGCGAAGAGCTTTCTAAAGCTGGATTGGATCGCGACATTTGGCAATGCCCAGTCGTTTTGCTTGCTGATGTTCATTCTGTTGGTGTTCAAGGTGATGAGCGTACATATGGTTCTCCAATTGTTTTGCGTCCTGTGAGCTCTGAGGATGCTATGACAGCTGATTGGTCTCGTGTGCCTTACGATGTGTTGGCAAATATTTCTACTCGAATCACGAATGAATGCCGTCAAATTAATCGTGTAGTGCTTGATGTAACGTCTAAGCCGCCTGCCACGATTGAGTGGGAGTGACAGTTTTTGATGAGAATTATTGACCGAAATATAAACATATGTTTATACAGTAAAACAT